>SHLU01000124.1 GCA_004282995.1 Sphingomonadaceae bacterium | reverse complement strand
GATAGCAGAAGGCGAATCCGACAAGGTCGGCGACACCTCGACGCTGGCCGAGCCTGCGGTGGTCGAAGCGCTGATCGCAGGAGCCGTCGCCGGCTGAATGAGGGAAGTGGCGGAGACGGAGGGATTCGAACCCTCGATACCCGTTACCAGGTATGGTTCCTTAGCAGGGAACTGGTTTCAGCCACTCACCCACGTCTCCGCATGACGCATGCCGGCTGCGAGGGGCGCGCTATAGCCACGGCTTTAGGTTGGGGCAAGGGGGCTCGCGTGTCCGGCACGAAATCAATCCGCGGCATGCTCGCGTCGCCTGTGTGACTCGCTTCACCGCGTTTTCGATTCGCTTCGTCGTTCGTTCATTGAAGGGTCAGCGGCAAAGGATTCTTCTGCCATGTGAGGGGCATGCCGCCCCTCGTGGAAGGGAATCACAATCATGTTGCATCTGTGGCGCACCGCCCGCACCGCTTTCGCCGCGATTACTGCCGGTGCAGCGTTGCTCGCTGCGCCGCTCGCTGCCCAGGGTGTCGAGACAATCGATCCCGACACCGCCATTGACGGGGACCTCGTCGAACAGCCCGGAGGGCAATCGGTGTACGGTCAGCCGGCACCTTCCGGGAGCATAGCCACTTCCGCAAAACCCTCCATCGCGACCGGCCCATCGGTAAACGATGACGCAGCAGTCGCGCCAAGCTGGTCTGATCCTGGCGTGGTCGAGCAATGGAATTCGGAAACAGTTGCTGCTCCTGCCGGTGCACCTGTCCGGGCCAAGACATCGCAAGCCGCCAAGAGCACATATGCCGAAGACGATCTGATCGGAGCGGCTGAAGGCCTGTTCGGCGAAGGCGCAGAAGATCTGGCGCGGATGATCCAGAAACTGCTGGCCGAGCAGGGCGAGCCCAATGCCTACATTGTCGGACGCGAAGCTGGCGGCGCATTCATTGTCGGCGCACGCTACGGCTCGGGTACACTTTATCACGCAGTCGAAGGCGAAAAGCCGGTATACTGGACTGGGCCGTCGATTGGCATCGACGCTGGGGCCAATGCCGGCAACACCTTCGTTCTGGTTTACAATTTGTATGACAGCGAAGAGCTTTACGAGCGTTATCCCGCCGGTGAGGGTCAGGCCTATCTGATCGGCGGCGTGCACGCGGGCTATCTGCGCAAGGGTAATGTGGTCCTCATTCCGATCCGGGTCGGAGCAGGTCTGCGGCTCGGCGTAAATGCAGGCTATCTCAGGTTTTCCAAGAAGCAGCGCTGGCTGCCCTTCTAGTCGCACTAGAAAATTACGGTTCGCAAAGAGCCGCGAATACGAATTGAGGTTGCGGGTGCCGGGTAGCACAGGCATTAGCCTCGACCATGCTCGATGCACTTGAACCCCAGGCTCCCGATGCGCTGCTGGCGCTGATCAAACTCTACGCCGCCGACGACAGAGTCGACAAAATTGACCTCGGTGTTGGCGTTTACCGTACCGACGACGGCGCGACGCCCGTTTTTAAGGCGATAAAGCAGGCCGAACGGCGACTTGTCGATGAGCAGGATTCGAAGGGTTATCTTGGTCCGGACGGCGATCCGGGCTTTGTCGAAGCGCTGATGCCCCTGATTTTCGGACCGGACCCGGACATGGGCGGGCGCATCGCAGGGATGCAGACTCCCGGTGGTACGGGTGCCTGCAGGCTCGCCTTCGCAGTAGCGCAGCGAGCAGGGGTGACAAAGGTGCTGATGGGTGTGCCGAGTTGGCCTAACCACGCACAGATCCTGGATGACCTCGATCTCGAGGCGGTGACATTCGATCACGCCCGCCCCGACGGCAGCGCTAATCTCGACGCCCTGTTGCAGGCGTTGCGCAGCGCGGATGCCAATACCGCGGTTCTGCTCCATGGCTGCTGCCACAACCCGACCGGGGTCGACTACTCGCCCGAAGACTGGGCCGCGATCGCCAATGAACTGGCAAGCGGCAATGTTCTACCGATAATCGACAGCGCCTACCACGGGCTGGGTGAAGGACTGGAAGGCGACGTGGTGGGCTTGCGCACCGTGCTGAATACGGTTCCCGAAGCACTCGTGGCCTATAGCTGTGACAAGAATTTTGGCCTGTATCGCGACCGGGTCGGTGCATTCTATGTCTTGGCCCGCATACCGGAACAGCTCGATGCTATTCTCTCCAACGCCTCGGGACTGGCGCGGGCCAACTGGTCTATGCCGCCCGATCACGGTGGTGCCGCGGTCCGCATCCTGTTGCAGGACGATGTGATGCGTCAGACCTGGCTCGATGAGCTCGAGGGCATGCGCCAGCGCCTGCGCTGGGTGCGCGAGCGACTCGGCCAGGCCGACAATGAAGTGCCCGGTGTCAATTTGGGAGCCCTTGCCGAACAGAATGGCATGTTCGCCATGCTCCCGCTCGACAAGGACCAGATCGCCGAATTGCGAAAGACCCATGCCATCTACATGGCCGGCTCGGGCCGCATCAATGTGGCCGGACTGACGAAGGGCAATATCGACAAGTTCATCGGCGCACTGGCGGATGTCGCTGGCTGAGCTGGATCGACGGCCGCAGCTCTCTGACGAACGGGCGATGTCTCGACCGCTTGCGGAAACCTGAAGGGCGAGAACCTTCCCTACATCGCGCTAGATAGACCGCGCCGGGTTCGCCGACCGGACCACACAACGAACCTGCCTTACCCGGCCCGCAGGCTTTCCATCCGCTTGAGATAACGGGCGAGCACATCAATCTCGAGGTTCACACTGTCACCCTCAGTAAGCGTACCGAGTGTGGTGACCTGGGCCGTGTGCGGGATGATATTGAGACCGAAGCGCACATCGCCGCTATCTTCGTCCAAGACCTCGTTCACGGTCAACGACACCCCATCGATAGTGATCGATCCTTTCTCGGCGACAAATGGCGCGATCGGGGAAGGAGCACGAATCTGCAGGCGCGTGGAGCCGCCCGTTTCGCTTGCCGAGATTACTTGTCCGACCGCGTCAACGTGCCCGGTGACCAGGTGGCCGCCCAGTTCATCACCAAGCCGGAGCGCCTGTTCCAGGTTCAACCGGCGACCAGTCGTCCACATGTCCGCGGGTGTCCGGCCTACTGTTTCGCCCGACACATCCACTGCGAACCACGCGTCGCCCAGAGTGCCGCCACGTTCGACGACCGTCAGGCATACTCCTGAGCAGGCAATCGAGGCACCAATAGCCATCCCGTCAGGATCGTAAGGGCAGGCAATCCGCACATGCAGGTCGCCTTGGTCCTCGACGCGGTCGATAGTGCCGATTGCGGTTACGATTCCGGTGAACATTCAGGCTCCTTCGTGTCGCAAGCGCTCATAGGCTTCGTAGCAATCGCTGCCAAGCTGGCGCCGTTCGACAAGGGTCCAGCGGCCATGCGCAGTTGGAAGCTCCGTCAGGCCAATATCACCGAATGCGGGCAGGCCGCTTCCGATGACAATTGGCGCGCGGTAGATATCGAGCCGATCCACAAGATCCCCGGCAAGGAAGCTGGCGGCAACTTGCGCACCGCCTTCCACATAGAGATATTGCGTGTTTGCAAGCTCGGCGATCTGATCTGGCCGATTGATGATCCGGGCGCCGTCGATCGGCACGCCTCTGGTCAGCACCACGCGCTCGGGGCTGCACGCCTCGAGACCTTTCAGGCGCACGTCAAGCTGCGGCCGATCGCGCCGCCAGGTTCCCCCGCCGACGAGAATGGCATCGCTTTTCGCCCGTCGCAGATGCACATGGGCGCGTGCCTCTTCACCGGTGATCCATTTGCTGGTGCCGTCTGCCAATGCGATCCGCCCGTCCAGCGACATCGCCAGTTTGAGGGTCACGTGGGGCCGCCCGCGTCGGGTGCGGGTCAGGAAGCCGGCAAAACTGGACCGGGCTTGGTCACAAACAAGCTGCTCAACCGTGATACCCGCCGCGCGCAGTCGCTGGATACCTGCGCCGTTGGTGCGAGGATCGGGATCGGTTTCGGCAATGATTACGCGGGCAGGTCGTGCTTCGACAAGCAGGTCGGTACAAGCTGTCCCGCGCTCGGAGGCGTGGGCGCAGGGTTCAAGAGTGACGTAAACATCAGCGCCGCGGGCATTCGCGCCTGCCTGATCGAGTGCGACCGCTTCGGCATGGGGCCGCCCCCCATGCTGCGTCCATCCGCGCCCGACGACCACCCCTTGCTGCACTATGATGCAGCCCACTGCAGGGTTAGGAGCGCTGGCCGGGCGGCCGCGGTCGGCGAGCCGCGCGGCCGCGGCCAGCCAGTCGCCATCGCCCAGCGCGGTTTCCATTATTCGCTTTCGTTCGTTGACAGGGTCTGGTCGCGCGCCGCTTCCTCGCGAGCACGTTCTTCAGCGATCTCGCGCTCCATTGCGTCGACGTCGAGCCCGGTCGCCCGGCCAAGCGCGCGATAGGCTTCGCGTTTGCGCTCCTCCAGCGCTTCGCGCCGCGCCCGCAAGGCATCCTGTCGTTCCTGGTTCTCGATGTTGGAAGCCAGAATTTCCTCGTCAGTGCGACCTTCGGGGAAAGTGGTAATATAAGTAACTTCGGGACTGCGCGGCGGGATCATCGTACGTTCGCCCACGAAAAAATACAGGACAGTCACGGGGATCAGCGTCGAAACAAGCAGGATCGGGATGCGATACGGCTGTGGTCGACGAAAGACTTCCCAGAAGTCTTCGGCACCGGTTTTTGGATTGAAGCGCGAAAGCATGCTCATGCCGTGCAACATAGGATGCCTCGCGCAGCCGCGCCAGTAGGGCTAGCCGAACGATGCGTAGAGGCTCCGCCCGTTTTTCTTCAGCCAGGCGTCGGCGGCGGCCAGGTTATCTTCGAAGATCTCGTCCAGCAGGGAATGGAAGGCGGGCGAGTGATCGAAATGGACCCGGTGCGCGGTTTCATGCGCAGCGACCGAACGGCGCACTGCGTCTGGAGCCATCACCAATCGCCAGTTGAGGCGAACCTGTCCGGCAGAGGAACAGCTTCCCCATCTGCGCCGCGCATTGCTCAGCGCCAGTGCAGGCGCGGGCAGACACACACGTTCGGAGTAAAAGGCCAGGTCTGCGATGAAAAGTTCGCGAACTTCGGCCTGCAGCCACCGGCGAAGCCGCGCGGGCAGGGTCTCTTCCGGCCCGCCGACATGAATTGTCTCGTCCGCCAGCTGCGGCTTGCGTCGGTGCGAGGAATTCCAGTCTATACGGACAACTTGGCCACGATAGGCAATCGTGCCGCCTGCCCGCGGAGGCCTGGCGGGCGGACGCTTGTCCAATTGCGCAGCAAGCCAGTCACGCCGACTGTGGGCAAATTCCACTGCATCAATGGTGCGGCCCCAGCGCGGCAAGGTAACCCGCGCACTCGCACCATCATCGGCGAGCCTCAGGATCATGCGCCGGGCTGTCGGATGGCGGCGTATGTCGAGCGGCAGGGTCGTGTCTCCCAGCGTCACTGACAGGTCATCGGGGTCGCGACGCAGCCAGTCGATCACCGGTCGTCGCCCCAGTCGACGATATGGTGTTCCAGCGGCCCGGAACGAGTTTCACTGACGACCCTTCCGGCCACGCCCGCGCCCTGTCGGTGAACCGCTTCGGGATCGCCCGAAATCAGATAGTGCCAGCGTGGCAGTTCCTGCCCATCGGCGCGCAGGCGATAGGCGCAGCTGGAGGGCAGCCACGCCACGTCCTCGACGATCCGGAGGGTCAGCCGCAGGCAGTCCGGCACGAAGCTCTTGCGATTGGGATAGTCGGTGCAACGAGCGGTGCCGGTATCAAGCAACTTGCACGACACATTGGTTTCCTCGACCTCGCCGGTATCTGCATCTTCGATCTTGTGGAGACAGCAACGTCCACAGCCATCGCACAAAGCCTCCCACTCGGCTTCGTCGAGCTTGTCGAGAGGCAATTCCCAGAATTTGTCTCTCAGCGCACCCATGCGGCGAGCTCCGCGGCGATGGCATCAGCGCCCTTGTCTGCGGGAAGGATGCCGAGCGGCTCGCCATCAGGCCCGAACAGGGTCACGAAGGTTGAATGCTGTATATCGTAAAAGCCCGTTTCGTCGGGCTCTAGTTTCTGCGCAGAAACGCCGAACTGGCGGGCGACCGCTGCGGTTTCCTCGGGTGTGCCGGTCAGACCGACGAGGCGTTCGTGAAAGTTGCCGACGAACTGGTTTATCGCGTCCACAGTGTCCCGCTCGGGATCCACGCTGATGAAGATCGGCTGGACCTTGCCGGCATGGTCGGGATGGGACTGTTCGAACCGTTCGAGCCCCTGCGACATTTTGAGCACGTCGGTCGGGCAGATCGCCGGGCAGCTTGTAAAGCCGAAATAGACCATTCGGTATCGGCCTTCAAAATCGGACCAGCGGACCGGCTGGCCCGAATTGTCGGTCAATCTGAACTCTCCGCCCACCGTGCTTCCGCGCATGTCGACTCCGTCCGCGGTCGGTCCGGGCGGGGTGTCAGGAGCGGTGCAGGCGCTCAGCGCCAGGGCTAGGATGAGAGCAATTGGTCGGAATGCGCGAAGCATGGCGAAAGCGTTCAGCCTCTGCTAACGGGTCGGAAACGAGACGGGTGTTCCGTCACAGATAGACTTTTATCGGAGTGTGCAAAGGTGTCGCTGCCTCTTTTTCGCCAGATCCCGCTTGTCGCCGCCTTGTCGCTGGCCGCCGTCGCTGCGCCTCTGGCCGCACAGGCGATGTTTTCGGACAGCTACAATTTCCTAGAAGCAGTGCGCGATCGTGATGGTGACAAGGTGACGACGATCGTCTCCACGCCTGGCAGCACGCTGATCAATACGCGCGACAAGGCCAGTGGCGACACCGCCCTGCACATCGTCGCCCAACGGCGCGATGCCGTCTGGGTCCGGTTCCTGACCCAAAAGGGCGCCAATCCAAATGTTGCCAACAAGGACGGGCTGACGCCGATCATGATTTCGTCCTCGCTCGGCGATATCGACAGCATGGTAGCTCTCATCAAAGCCGGTGCGCGGATCGATGATGCCAACGGACTTGGTGAAACGCCGCTTATCAGCGCAACTCATCGCCGTGACATTGAAATGGTCCGCATGCTGCTGGACAAAGGGGCAGATCCGGATCGCAACGATAATTCGGGTCGGTCGGCGCGCGACTATGCGAAAATCATAGACAGCAAGCGATTGTCGGCCGAATTCGCTGCCGCAGATGCCAAGCGCGACGGCTC
>SHLU01000123.1 GCA_004282995.1 Sphingomonadaceae bacterium | reverse complement strand
ACGGGGCCGATGCCAAGGATGAAACCGCGCTGTTCCATCGCTGGAACCGGGCGCAGGAGAGCGGCGAGAAGCTGCTGCTGATTGCGGACGGCGAAGGGTGGGATATTGCGCTTCCGGCCCTTGCATCGCGGCTCGGCGCGGCCTTGCACCTGGAAATCGGTTCACCCGACGATGCCATGGTAGGGCAACTCATCCTCAGCCATGCCGCTCGCCGCGGCCTTGTTCTGGGCGAAGATGCGCTTACCTATCTCGTTCCGCGCAGCTCGCGCAGCTTTGCCGAAATCGAGAAACTGGTCGATAATATCGACAGGTTGAGCCTCGAACGCAAAGTCGCTCCGACGCTGGGAATTTGGCGCGATGCGCTCGAAGCTGTACAAGGGCCGGAGCAGGCACGCTTGCTATAGGGCCGCAAAAGTGGGAGAATCCCGCCATATGCTCAAGGGTCTTGCCAGTTATCTGGACTCTATCCACCAACGTGATCCCGCGCCGCGGACCCGTTGGGAAATCCTGCTATACCCTGGTGTCCTGGCGCTGGGCATGCATCGGCTGGCGCATTGGCTGTTCGAAGCACGGATGTATTTCCTCGCTCGTCTCGTGAACCATCTCAGCCGCTTCCTGACCGCGATCGACATTCATCCCGGTGCGAAGATCGGCAAGAACTTCTTTATCGACCACGGTTTCACAGTGATCGGCGAGACGGCGGAAATCGGCGATGATGTGACCATCTATCAATGCGTTACCCTGGGCGGCACCAATCCGACCAACGGGGTCGGCGGCAAGCGTCATCCGACCATAGGCGACAATGTCATTATCGGCTCGGGTGCACAGGTGATCGGCCCGATCAGCATTGGCACCCGCGCGCGGATCGGGGCCAATGCGGTCGTTACCGACGACGTGCCCGAAGGCGCGACGATGATCGGCCTCAAAGCCCGCTCGACATTGGTCCCGGCAGAGGACTGGCTGCGCGAATTTATCCCCTATGGTACCCCGTGTGACGAGCCGTGCGAGGAACTGGTCACTGATGGAACCAGGCGTGTGCTCGCGTTGGAAGCGGAATTGGCCAGTCTTCGAGCAGAGATCGAAGCATTGAAGGAGGCGCGGTCGGAGCCTGCCTCGCGCCGCAGCGGGACAGATAGCTGATGACGCCACTGCCGGGCGATAAGATCGTCGCCTTCCCTGGTCGTAAGCCTAACCAGATCGGTTTCGCACGCGAAGAATTGCAACGCATTCTCGATCTTTATGGCCGCATGGTCGCCGCTGGTCAGTGGCGTGACTACGCGATGGATTTCACCCGTGATGCGGCGATCTTCGACGCCTTCCGCCGGGCTGCCGAGCGCCCGCAGGCGCGGCTGGAAAAACGCCCCGCATTGCGCAACCGGCAAGGCATGTGGACGCTGTTCGGGGAACACGGGCAAGTACTCAAGCGCGGGCATGAACTGGCCGGCGTACTGGCGCCGATGGAACGGCGTCTACTCAAGAGCGTCGAGCGCTAGGTCGCGACAGTTTCGGCGGGGAAGCTGACCGCTGCGACTGGTAGCCGTTCCTGCACGCCAGCAGGAAGGTTCCGCACCAGCCGCGAACGCATTGGGCTCCAGAAGGCGCTGAGCGAGAGCAGTGCCGAGCCGATGACCAGTGCGGTCAGCGCGAAGTTCAGTTCCACAGCGCCGAATTCGTCAAACAGGAAGGTCAGCGCCGCCAGCACATATGCGAGGGCCGAAACCAGCAGTGCGCGCCGGTCTATCGCCAGTGCGACGAGGCCGAACAGAACATAGACCACCAGCACGCCGAACGCGCCGCCAATGCCGATCGAACCGCCATCGGTCACGCCAAGCGTGTGGAATATCGGGTGGGCGATCATCGGTGCGGCCAGCAGGTGCAGCCAGAAAGCGACATCCGCCCGGCGGGTGTTACGTTCCCTGTCGCTCATGTCCCAGCGCATAGCCCAGGCGAAAATGGCCAGCCCGGCGGCAAAGATCAGGATCATGAGGACATTGGCACCATCGTCGAATCGGTCTGGCCCGATTGCGGCGAAGACCAGCGCGATCAGCGTCACCGCAACGGCGGCGGCGCCGGCCGCAACAGTTATCGGCACCATGAAACGTTGCCAGTGGAACCATGCGCCCGCAGCGGCCACGAGGCCCGAAACAGCGACCAATACCGCCCCGACGCGGCCCATCTCGCCGTCGGCAGACATGAGGCCCAGCGATACGCCGAAACTGGCGGCAAAAACTCCGCCGACGAAAGCCATCAACAGCAGGATGCTGGGCAGAGCCATGCGCCGCTTGCGGGTAAAGAATTCGGCCAGCATCCAGGCAGTGACGGCGACCGCCACTCCGGCCAATGCCATCTGCACGCCGTTGCGCAGCATGCTGGCAGATTCCCAGGCTTGCCGCTCGGCTTCGCCTGCAGTGTCCCAGTTGGGAAGCACAGCCGGCGCGACTAATCCGCTGCCAATGGCCTGCCCGATGGCGCCCGCTGCCAGCAGCATGATAATCACGCCGATGGCGACGAAGATGTCGTTGAAGCTATTGACCAGGCGGAAATGCTCTTCGTCGGTAACGGGCCGTTCACGCATTGTGACGACGTGGGCGCGCAGCGCCTCGGCCGCGTCCTGGCTCAGCGCACCAGCGGCCACGGCTGAATTGATTTCTTCCTGAGAATACACCGGGTTTTTCCTCCCAATTTGGGGCGGGGATAAGCCCGGTGTATTACACTGTCAATACAGCGCCGGGTTTATCCCCGCGTGCTGTCCGGCCCGCTGCCGACGACTTTTTGCATCGCAGTCAGGATCGCGCCCGACTGTTCGTTGCCGCTTTGCGGAGCCTTGAGGTTGGAAAACTCGCTGATCTTGTCCCAATTGGCGGCGAAGCCTTCGACCGTGCGTTCACCTTCGGGCAGCCAGACAGCGTCGTTCATGACAGTCCAGGCGCTGTGATAGCCGCCGCCGCCAGCGCCGACGATGGCATTGGTCGGCGCATCTTCGCTGACCAGGAACAGCGCGGCCGGGACCACATTGACCGGGTCGAACAGCTTGAAAGCTTCTTCGGGGAACAGGTCCTCGGTCATGCGCGTACCGGCCACCGGGCTGAGCGTGTTGACCTTGATGTTGTACTTCGCACCTTCGAGCGCGAGCGTCTTGGTCAGGACCGCGAGGCCCAGCTTGGCGGCACCGTAGTTGGCCTGGCCGAAATTGCCGAACAGGCCGGTGGAGCTGGCCGTCATCAGGACGCGGCCATAGGCCTGCTCGCGAAAGGTTTCCCACGCTGCCTTGGTCACCATGGCCGAACCGGTCAGGTGCACCTTGAGCACGAATTCGAAATCTTCGGGGCTCATTTTGGCAAAGGTCTTGTCGCGCAGCACGCCGGCATTGTTGATGAGGATGTGAACGCCACCCCATTTCTGCTTGGCGTCGGCGACCATCTTTTCCATCTGCTCGAATTCGGTCACCGAGCCGCCGTTGGACATGGCTTCGCCGCCCATCTTCTCGATTTCCTCGACAACTTGCAGGGCCATGTCGGAATGTCCGGTGCCGTCGCGCGCTCCGCCCAGATCGTTGACCACGATTTTGGCACCGCGGCGAGCCAGTTCGAGCGCGTATTCGCGGCCCAGACCGCCGCCGGCGCCGGTAACGATGGCGACCTTGTCCTTGAAATCGATGCTCATGGGGTGTCCTCCTGCAATGCAGCCTGCTGCAAGTGTGATGTGGGTCCGACGGGCTTTACGTTCCCGTCAACGTGGCGCGGAGGTGGCACTTTCGCTGCTGCGTTGCAACACGCAATTCGGCGAGCCCGCGTGCCGTAAGGGCATGGCGCAAGCGCGCTGTTACATTCGTTCGAGAGTGGGCAACAATTGGTCGAATCGTTCGATCACCGCGTCACCGCCAAGTTCGACGACAGGCTTGTCGCAATAGCCATAGGCGGCGACCACCACCGGCACTTGTGCTGCGCGGGCGGCAGCCACATCGTAGCTCGAGTCGCCGACAAAAGCGAAACGGCCCTCGCCACAAAGCCGCCGCGCTTCAAGCACTGGTGCAGGATGCGGCTTGGCCAAGTGCTTGCCGTCCGGACCGCGGCCCATGCTGTCTCCGCCGATGATCGCGGCAAAGCGATCGGCGAGGCCCAGTGTTTCAAGAATCGTGGTGGCGAACCCGGCAAACTTGTTGGTCACGACGGCCATCTTGACGCCCCTGCCATCGAGATCATCGAGCACCTCGATGACGCCGGGATAGGGCTGGGTGCGCACGGCATTGTTGTCGGCATAAAATCGCAGCATCTTTTTATAGAGGACATGGAACTCGTCCTCCGGCATCCCGCCCTGTTGATCGACAGCGCGCGCCAGCATGATCTTGGCCCCTCCACCGATCAGATCCTTCGAACTGTCCACCGGGACAGGGTCGAAGCCACCCAGTTCCAGCGCATGGTTTACCGCGGCCCCCAGGTCGCGGAAGGTGTCGAGCAGGGTTCCGTCGAGGTCGAAACCGACGGCGTCGAAGGGAAGATCAGCCATCAACGGGCGATGCCTGTCTGCTCTGGAAACTGCAAGATTTAGCTGGCAAAGCCGCAAGCATGAGCACCACACGCGAATTTGCCGCCGTCATCCTTGCTGCGGGCAAGGGCACCCGCATGAAAAGCGACCTGCACAAGGTCCTGCACCCGATCGCCGGCCGAGCGATGCTCGATCATCTGATGGCATCGGTCGATGCGCTGTCTCCGCGTGAAAAAGTGGTCGTGGTCGGGGCTGGACGCGAACAGCTTGAAGCGGCGGTCGAGGGGCGCGCGAAGACCTGTCTGCAGGAACCACAACACGGCACCGGCCACGCGGTGCAACAGGCCCAAGGTGACCTGGATGGTTTTGATGGCGATGTCCTGATCCTCTATGGCGACGTGCCCTTCGTGCGTAGCTCGACGATGGAGATGATGCTCGACCGACTGCATGGCGAAGACGCGCCGGCGGTGGTCGTGCTCGGTTTCGAACCCGACGACGCTCTGCAGTATGGCCGCGTCATTGCCAACGATGCTGGCCAGATCGAGAAAATGGTTGAATTCAAGGATGCGAGTGAGGACGAACGCGCTTGCACCTTGTGCAATTCCGGCCTGATGGCGGTGCGGGGCGCCGACCTGTTTGACCTGTTGAAGCGCGTCGGCAACGATAATGCCCAGGGCGAATACTACCTCGTCGATATCGTCAATGTCGCGCGCGCAGAGGGTCGCCATAGTGCGGTGGTGGTGACCGACGATCCGGGCGAGGTCGCCGGCATCAACAGTCGTGCCGAGCTCGCGGCAGCCGAGGCCCAATGGCAGGAACTCAAGCGCGGGGAAGCAATGGCTGCGGGTGCCTCGCTGCGCGCACCCGAAACGGTGTTCTTCAGCTGGGATACCGAGCTGGGCCGCGATGTCACTGTTGAGCCCAATGTCGTTTTTGGACCCGGTGTGCGGGTCGCCGACGGTGCGCGGATCCGCGCGTTCAGCCATCTTGAAGGCGCCGAAGTCGGCGAAGGTTGCGAGGTCGGACCCTATGCCCGCCTGCGGCCCGGCGCGGTGCTCAAGAAGGGCGCGAAGATCGGCAATTTCGTCGAAATGAAAAAAGCCACGCTGGGCGAGGGGGCAAAAGCCAGTCACCTGACCTATCTCGGCGACACGACCGTGGGCGCGGGGGCCAATATCGGCGCTGGCACCATCACGTGCAATTACGACGGCTACTTCAAATACCGGACCGAAATAGGCGACCGCGCCTTCATCGGTTCCAACAGCGCGCTGGTTGCGCCGGTTCGAATCGGCCGCGATGCTATCGTGGGAGCTGGAAGCACGGTCACCCGCGATGTCGCCGACGGCGAGCTACGCATGGAGCGCGCCGAACAGTCGATCAAACCCGGCTGGGCTGACCGTTTTCACGACGCGATGAAAAAGAAGAAAGCGGCGGAGAACAAGGGATGAAGAGGGCTTGATACGCCTGACCCCTAGCGTTCTCGCGGCCTGCCAGCGACGTCGAGGCGACACATCTTATTGAAAAGGCAATGATATTTAGAGTTAAAATCAGGCAGGGGATTTTAAAGGATTTGACGGCATAAGTGTTACCGGGTCGCGCCGTTGTCTTTATTAAACCTGGAAAGTCCATGGATCGTCGCCGCCATCCGCGCATCACAATTTTCTCGACCGCTGGCTTGCATTGCGGCGGGACCGTTGCCGACATCCTCTTGCTCGATCTTTCGCGCAGCGGGGCCCGCATCCTGTTGCCGGATGATCGCTCGCTGGAAATGAACCAGGCCCTCGCTATCAAGCTCGGCATATTGCCCGCCCTCGTGGGGTACGTCAGCCGGAGGGAAGATCGAGTCTATGGCATCTCTCTGGTCGACACCTTGCATCCATCGGTCGTGAAGGCCGCGCGCCAGTATTGCCGCGAAGGCGAGCCAGGCGAATTGGGACAACGCATCGCTTGATAAAGCCGCTGCTGCCAAGCCAGTGGGCGCTCTACCCGGGCTCGAACTGCCGGTTACGGACATCGACTTGGTGATTGCGGCTCCCGGCTTCCCGTTCGCGCCGCTTGGCCGACTTGTCGGCTTCCTGTTCCCAGGTTTCGAATTCCTTGCGGCTGAGAAGGTAACGCCAGCGCGCTTCGTCGAAGGTAATCAGCTTTTCCCGAACCGCCTCCACGACTTCTCGTTTGCGGCTTGGTGACCAGTGAATATCGTGGCTTTGCGGCAGTCCGGCTCGCTTGATGCGCGATGCGATCGTCTCGTTGCGGGGATAAGGCATAATCTAACTCCTGCGACACTATCCCCCCGTCCGAGAGCCACTCTTCATCTCAAGCATTAAGGCCAACCTGCGAGCCACGGTTTGCGATTTTTAACCATAGTATCGATTGCCGAGACGATCTGGCCGGAGCGTCCAATTCCTGGTCCTTCACAGCGAAAGGGCGACCCAATGGGGCCGCCCTTCCTGTAAAATCGACCTTGCTTATTCGCCCTCTGGCGATCCCATCAATTGCTGCATCAGGTAGACCCATTGCATCGCCTGCAGCTTGGCGCGTTGTTCGTTGTCGACGCCGCCCGAATGGCCACCCTGCATGTCTTCATAATAGAGATAGGGTTGCCCGTTCGCGGCCATCCGCGCCGCGGCCTTGCGGCCGTGGCTCGGGTGGGTACGGTCATCGGCTGTCGAAGTGACGTAATAGATGCGCGGGAAGCTCTTG
>SHLU01000122.1 GCA_004282995.1 Sphingomonadaceae bacterium | reverse complement strand
GCCTGGTGACCATCCGCCTGCCGGTTTGGTGGACTTTTGGCGGGTTGGTGGCCGGACTGTTCACGGGCCTGCTGTTGGCCGGCGGTTCGGCCATCGATACGGTCCTGGAACTGACCCGGCCGGTCGGCACCTTGTGGCTGCGAGCCTTGCAGATGACGATCATTCCGCTGGTGGCGGCTCTGCTGGTGCTCGGCATTGTCAAAATGATTACCGCCGCCAGCGCCGGGCGAACGGCGGTCCTCACGATTGCATCGATTGCGGGCCTGCTGCTGTTCAGCGGCATCGTGTCAGTCATTGCAATGCCCCTTCTGCTGGATGCCTTCCCGCCGCCACCCGGGGCTGGCGGAATCTTCGACGCCCCCGAGGCCCAGGCGCAGGAAGTGCCCACTATCGGTGATTTCATCGCCTCTTTGATCGCGCCCAATATCATCCAGGCGGCGGCCGAAACTTCGACCTTGCCGCTGACGATATTCTTTGCGCTATTCTCGGTTGCCGTGGCGCGCCTGCCCGCCAGCCAGAAAGCGACAATGCTGGCCTTTTTTGAGGCCCTTGCGAACACCATGCTGACGATCATCGGCTGGGTATTGTGGGTGGCGCCCATCGGCGTGTTCGCGCTTGCCGTCGGCGTCGCTGCGCGTGCGGGCAGCGGTGCCTTCGCGACGCTTGCGCACTACATCCTGACCGTGTCTGCCATGGGAGCGATTGTCCTGGCGGCAGCCTATCTGGTGGCGATATTCGGCGGCCGGATTGCACTCTTGCGTTTTGCCCGTTCGGTCCTCCCGGCACAGGCGGTGGCGATTTCGACACAAAGCTCGCTCGCCAGCCTGCCCGCCATGCTCGACAGCGCGCGGCGCTTGCGTATCCGCGAGGAAGTGGCCGATTTCGTGCTCCCGCTGGCAGTAGCAATTTTCCGCGTCACCAGCCCCGCGATGAATTTGGCCGTGGCTATCTATGTCGCCAATCTCGCCGGCATCGAATTGACCCCGATGCTGCTGGCAGCCGGTATCGCTGTCGCTTTCATCATCAGCATCGGCTCGGTCAGCTTGCCGGGCTCGATCAGTTTCGTCATCTCGATCGGACCGATTGCGCTGGCGATGGGCGTGCCGATTGAGCCGCTGGCAGTGCTGGTAGCTGTCGAGATGCTTCCCGACATCATGCGCACCCTCGCCAATGTAACCATGAACGTGGCGCTGACATCGGCGATTGACAGGGAAAATTCCGAGGACATGCAACCACAAGCGAATTGATGCGTTAAGTCACCAAGGACGATTTTGTAATCAAGAACGGGAGACCACCAATGGCCTTTGAAGTAACCCCGCTACCCTATGCGGACGACGCGTTGGCGCCGGCCATTTCGGCCGAGACGCTTTCATATCATCACGGGAAGCACCACAAGGCGTATATCGACAAGACGAATGCGGCGATCAAGGGCAGCGATCATGCCGACAAGTCGCTCGAAGAGATCATTGCTGCCGCGCGCGGTAGCGACCAGGGTCTGTTCAACAACGCAGCCCAAAGCTGGAACCACGGTTTTTACTGGCACTCGCTCAATGGCGAAGGCGGTAGCCCGACGGACGAACTCAAGAGCATGATCGACGACGCTTTCGGTTCGACCGACGAACTTATCAAAAATCTGCAGGAGCGCGGTGCCGGCCACTTCGCCAGCGGCTGGGTCTGGCTCGCCGAGAAGGGCGGAAAACTTTCGATCGAGGAAACGCACGATGGCGATACGCTGGCCGACAAAGACGGCGTCAATCCGCTACTCGTGATCGATCTGTGGGAACACGCCTACTATCTTGACCACCAGAATGCCCGTCCGGCCTATCTGAAGGCCGTGACCGAGGGCAAGCTGAACTGGGGCTTCGCCGCAGAAAACCTATCGCGGGGATCGACCTGGTCCTATCCCAGCTAGAACGCTGAATCCCCTCGGGGTCGCAATGGAAAGCCCGTCCTGCCATCTGGCAGGGCGGGCTTTTCAATGGTTCCAGGTGATCCGAGGCTGGTCAGCGGGTCGGTTCGGAAATTCCCTCGCCGGCGGCTACAGTGTCCAGTTCCTCAAGGATCGCATCATGCGCGGTATCGTCGCCGAGCGAGCGCTGGGGGATGGTTCCTTCATCGAGCATATCATTGAGTGCGGAACGCGCGCGGCCAACACGGCTCTTGATAGTCCCGATGGCGCAGCCGCAGATTTCTGCTGCTTCTTCGTAGGAAAAGCCGCCCGCGCCGACCAGCAACAGTGCCTCTCGCCGTTCGGGAGGGAGGGTAAGCAGCGCGCGGTGCATATCCGACAGGTGCAGGGGTTCTTCCTGTCCGGCTGGTTGCGTCAGGATGCGCTCGGCAACGCCTTCGTCATACTCTCCGCGGAAACGGTTGCGGCGCATGTCGGTCAGATAGGCATTTCGCAGGATCACGAAGGTCCAGGCCCGCATTGATGTGCCAGGCTCGAACCGGTCCTGCGCAGCCCATGCCTTCATCAAGGCCTCTTGCACAAGGTCATCTGCCATGTCCGGCCGGCCACACAGGCCGCGGGCAAAGGCGCGAAGATGAGGGACGACTTCTTCAAGCTCGCGCTTGAAATCGGCGCGTTCGGCAGCGGTGCGTTTGGGTGTGGGCTTCTTTTCCGCCTTAGTCACTACTGGCGCCCCCGCCTTCGGAGGGCTCGTCGAGCTTCGACAGAAGATCCTTGAAGCTGTCCGGCAACGGTTCCTCAACGACCGAATCGTAGAGCTGGCGCAAGCCGTTAGCCCATTCGGGCTGGTCTTCCTTGGCCTTATTCTTGCCCGAGCCCGGGGCATCCTTCTTGGACGATTTGGGTTGCATCGCGATTTTAACTGTCCCTCTGCCCAGGCCTGTGCGCCGGGGCGATATTTGATCCCGTTGAAACGATGGAACGAAACTTGGACTTTATGGTTCCCAATATGCAGGGCCGCAAGGCCGACGGGACTAATAGAGGAATTATCTTGGCTTCTCCGCCATCAGCAACGGTCGGGCGATCCGGCCGGTGGTTGGTACGCTTTCCACGCGCATTTCCACTGGCGATCTTTTTCCTGATCGCAGGGATAACGGTCCTGAGCGTATTCGCCATCGAGCGGGGGGATAATCGCCGCGAGGAGGCCCAAATCGAACAGACTGCCCGTACGGTAGGCTCAAGTCTCGAGCGCCGGGCAAACACCTCGAGCGCCTATCTGCGCGCCGGCGCAGCCCTATTCGCTACCGTGGATGCAGTTCCGCTTCGCTTGTTTCGGCGCTTCGCCCGGGAATTGCAGATGGGCAACCAGTTCCGCGTGTCGGGAGGGATCGGCTGGGCCGAGGTGATTTCCCGAAGAAATACCAGTGAATTTGAACGCCGGATCAGCAATGAGCTTGGGCGAGAAGTCCAAGTTTACAATATGCCGTCGGCTCCACGGATCGAAACGCAGGTCCCGGCAACGTTCAGCCTACCTGTCAGTGAAAGGTCGCAGCGTGCAATCGGATTCGACCTCTACTCCGAAAAAACCCGCCGCGCAGCTATGGACCAGGCTGCCACCACCCAGAAGCCGACGGCGACCAGAAAGCTGACACTTGTCAAAGGCAGTCTGGGCGAGCGACAAGGCTTTCTTATCTTCATGCCTGTGTTCACCTCCGAAAGGGGAGCCCGGACGCTCAAGGGCTTTATCTACAGTCCTTTTGACGCGCAGGATTTTCTAGATTCAACACTACAGGAAGGCCTGGTCGGTCAGCGCGCGGTGCGACTGTATGACGGACCGCGAGGCCCGGACAGTCTGCTCGCCGCCCATCAGGACGAGAATGGCACGGGCACTGTCAGTACGGTCGAGATTCTGATCGGGGAACGTGCCATGACCCTGGAGGTCCAGTCGGCCAAGGGGGGAACTCTCACACCGCTGTCGATGATCACACTGCTGTTCGGTCTTGCCGTCGCCAGCCTCGCGATGTTGATTGCGCGGCTTCTTACGCAGCAAGCGTGGGAGGATCTCGCAGCACTTGAATATTATACCGAGCAGAACTCGATCCGAATGTCGTTGACGCGTGAGCTCAACCACCGGGTCAAGAACACGCTGGCCAATGTGCTGTCGATCATTTCGCTGACCCGCCGCAGGACAGACAATCTGGAAGATTTTGCCGATGGGCTGGACGGGCGGATCCGCGCGCTATCTGCTACACACGATCTGCTGACTCAATCGGAGTGGGGGACCACGCCGCTACGCAAGGTGGTCGAGGCTGAATTGGCGCCCTATGTCGATCCCGAGGGGCGCGTACTCGATCTGCAAGGCCCGGACGTCGAACTGGCGCCCAATGATGCGCTATCGTTCGGATTGGCAGTGCATGAACTCGCCACCAATGCTGCCAAATATGGCTCGCTCAGCCGCGATGGCGGAACCGTGAATATCCATTGGACACTCGATGAAGATGACACCGTGTGTGTCCGCTGGCAGGAGTTGGGTGGCCCCACAGTACCGGCCACTCGCAAGCGCGGCTTCGGCACCGAACTAATCGAGAAGATTGTCGCGCACGAATTGCGCCACCCCGTCGATCTCGATTTTGCCGAGGATGGTGTGCGCTGCACCCTGCGTGTGCCCGTCCGTAAACCCAGCGAGTTCACGATACGGGCCCAGCGCTAGGGCATTATAGATCGGTACATTAAAGCGGGCGGCTCGAATTGAAGAACAGCGCCTGGCTGATCGCTGCACGCACGCTCGATTCCTGGAACGGCTTGGTGACGAGATAGGTTGGCTCGGGCCGGTCCCCTGTCAGCAGACGTTCGGGATAGGCGGTGATGAAGATCACCGGCACTTCGAACTGGCTAAGAATGTCGTCGACCGCGTCGAGGCCCGACGAGCCGTCGGCAAGCTGGATATCAGCCAGCACCAGACCGGGCTTTTCCTTCTCGACAGCTTCCTGCGCCTGGGTGCGTGTCGCTGCGGTCCCGGCAATCTGGTGGCCCAGTGAACGTACGAGGTCCTCCAGCTGCATGGCGATCAGCGGTTCGTCCTCGATGATAAGGACATTGGTCGCCGATTCGCGATCGATTTCAGAGACAGCTTCGCGCACGAGACCTTCGACCTCATCAGTCGAAATGCCCATGATTTCCGCCGCCTCCTCGACCGAGAAATCCTCGAGCGTCGTCAGCAGCAAGGCTTGGCGGTTGAGCGGTGTAACCGAGTTCAGGCGGTCTGCTGCAGCCGCTTCGTGCTGGCCTGCCTGCGCGGGTTCGTCTTCGACTTCGAGGAAGCCGCTCGACCAGAGCGCGTTAAAGGCCTTGTACAGCGGCACCCGGCCTTCGCCGAGGTTTTCTCGCAGCCCTTCATCGGCCACCGCGGCCTCAAGCGTGGCGCGAACAAAGGCATCGCCGCTCTGCTGTGAACCCGTCAGTGCGCGGGCATAACGGCGCAGAAACGGAAGATGAGCTGCGACCTGTTGTGATACGGACATGTGTTCCCTTCCCGTGAAGTTGTCGAGTCAAACGCCTGTGCGCGGTGCTGGTTCCTGCTACAATTCGTACTTCGCGCAAAAAATGATGGTGGCCAGAAAAATGGCTTGGAAAAATTATTTGATTGGGGCGGGAACTGTTGCGCCCCGCGCGCATTCTCCATGTATATCACCGCCGAGACCCCCCTCCCGTCCAAACGGCAGGTGATACGATCCCGTAAGGCCCCCGCTTCCAAGTGAAGCGGGGGCCTTCACTTTGTGGGTCGTATATCAGAGCGATTTCTCGAAAATCCAGTACTCCCGATTGACCTTGCTGTTTATCGCGTCGGCGATAGCCTTCATCCCCTGATTATCATCAAGAATCCAGCCGATCTCGGCTCGGTCGGAGCCGAACCGGTCAAGTGCTGTCTCGCGGATATCGTTGATCATCATGAAAGCCAGCTGGCTGGCGAGACGCGAGTTCTGCACTTCCTTGACCACCCCCATAAGCGGCACCCGCATCCCTGCACCCACCGGCTTGCGAAGCCAGCGCAGCAGATGGAACCATCCGAACGGCAACAGCCGACCCCCGATTTTCTTGAGCACGTCGTTTACGTCGGGGAAGGTCAGCATGAATGCGACCGGTTTGCCGTCGAGTTCGCAGATCCGGTTCACTTCCGGGTGGATGATCTGCTTCAGCTTCTTGCCGGCATAGGCAACTTCGGCCTCGGTGAATGGGACGAAGCCCCAATTCCTCGACCAGGCATTGTTGAGAATTTTCAGTATGATATCGATCTCGCGGTCGATCTGCGAAAGATCGACCGGACGCATTGTGATGCGCGAATTGCGTTCGCCCGACTGGACGATGCGATTGATCAGCGGCGGGAACTCGTTCCGCACGACGATGTCATAGGTCAGTAGTGACTTGGCCTTGGTGTAGCCGGCCGCCTCGATCCAGCCTTTGTAATGTTCCGGGTGATGTCCCATCAGGATCATTGGCGAATGGTCGTGGCCGCGCACGAGGAGGCCGGGTTCCTCCCAGATCGACATGGATATCGGACCCAGCACCCGGGTCATGCCCTGTGCACGGTTCCACTCTTCTGCATGGGCCAGCAGTGCGGCCGCTACCTCCTCATCCTCGGCGTCGAAATAGCCGAACATGCCTGTGCCGGGTCCCATGCCCTGTTCAGGCGGTATTTTCAGCGCGAGATGATCTATGTGCGCGGAAATCCGTCCGACCGGACGATTGCCACGATAAGCCATGAACAGCGCCACTGTCGCGTGACCGAAGAACGGATTCTTGTCCGGATTGATCAATTCCAGCATCTCGGAGCGCAATTGCGGCACCGAATGCGGCACCTTGCGGGCCATGGAGAGACCGAGGTCGACGAACGCCTTGCGACCGGCCTTGTCGATCACGGAACGAATTTCTATTTCTGCATCCATCGCCTGCGGAGACGCTCCTGTTCAGCTTGTGGCATCCCTGCGTGTGCATAATGCGCCAAGTCAAGCGATCCAGTCGATTACTCTGTTAGAGATGCCTCGTTTGTCCTTTGCTCCCGTGATGGGGTAAGGGCCCTCCATAGATACAAGATGATGAATACCGAACCAACCTTCGATGCGGCCCCGACCGCCTCCCTCACGGGCGAACGCGGCTGGCATGCCCATTTGCCCGACGACAAGGCCATGCTGCGCGCGGCCCGCGACCTGGTGAAGGACCTGGGCGAGGCGAAAGGCACGATCTACTGGCCCGACATGCTGGCATCCGTGGGTGTTGGCTACGCCGGGATTGCCGCTGCCATTC
>SHLU01000011.1 GCA_004282995.1 Sphingomonadaceae bacterium | reverse complement strand
CGCCTTGGTGTTCCAGAACAGCAGCAGCAGGATGACCATCATCAGCAGCCCTTCAAGCCCGGCCTGGTAAAGCTGGCTGGGGTGGCGGCCGATCTGCTCGGGATCTTCGGGGAAAACCATCGCCCACGGCGCGTCGGTGGCGCGGCCGTAAAGCTCGCCGTTGACGAAATTGGCGAGCCGGCCGAGCAACATGCCGAACGGGACGTTGACCGCGATGTAGTCACACACGCGCAACCAGTTGAGGTTGTTGCGCCAGGCGACAAACAGGATCGCGACAACAACGCCGATGACTCCGCCGTGGAAACTCATGCCCCCGTCCCACAGCCTCAGCAGGTCCCAGCTGACAGTTTCGGACGGGGTGAAGCTGGTAAACATGTTCGGCTTGGACGATTCGCCGCCGGTATAGAACGCCGCGTAACCCAGCCGACCGCCAAAGATCACACCAAGCGTGCAGTAGAAAAACAGGTCGTCGACATGGGCCTGGGCCATCGGCGCGCCGGGCGCCTTGATCATCTTCGACAGGTGCCAATAGGCCAGGAACAGGCCGAGTATGTAGGCCAACGAGTAGAACCGCAGGTAGAAGAAGCCGAGGTCGATACCCTTGGTCAGGCCGAGATCGGCAAACTGGATCGGTTGCGAGGCCGCTTCGGCCAATAGTGACAGCACGGGCAAACCCTTTTACACGATGTCGCACAAGGAGAGCATGCGACCTCTATCTGCTCGGCGCAGCCTTTGGCACAGGCGGCGACCGGGCGAAACCCCAAGAGCTACGCTTGCCAAAGCCAGACTGGAGAAGATCAAGGATGCCTACCGAGCTCGACAAGACCCTCGACGCGATCATGGACAAGCTGACCGCCGAGGGCGCTCCTGCGGAAACGGTGCCGTTCACTCGCAACGGTACCGAAATGCCGGCGCTCAAGAATGCTCCGCCCAGCCTGGCGCATTATTTCGCGCACTATTGCAACGAGCACAAGGATGCCGAATTTCTCGTCGATGGGGATTGCCGGCTGACCTTTGGCGAAACCTGGCAAGCGGCGCTGGCTGTGGCAGCAGGCCTCCAGGCCGATCACGGCATGAAAAAGGGCGATCCCGTCGGTATCGCCGCTCGCAATTCGGCCAACTGGATCGTGCTGTACATGGGCATCATCATGGGCGGCGGCTGCGCCACCCTGCTCAATGGCTTTTCCAATGGCGATGAACTGGCCGCTGCGATCGACCTGGTCGATTGCAAGCTGGTGTTCGCCGATGCCGGCCGGGCCAAGCGACTCGACGGAACAGACCATGGCGCCAAGGTGGTCCTGTTCGACCACGGCTGCGATCCTGCTACCGGTCTCAAGGTGGCATGGGGCGATCCATCCACCGTTAACCCGCTCGACCTCGGGCCGGACGATTTGTGCACCGTGCTCTACACTTCGGGTTCGACCGGGCTCTCCAAGGGCGCCTATTCGGACCATCGCGGCGTCGTCCACGGGGCGATGAGCTACGCGCTGCAATCTTTGATGGCGTTCTCCTATCTCGACAGCACGGGCGATGCGCCGACCAGCCAGGCCTGCGCCTTGCTGGCGGTGCCGCTGTTCCACGTGACCGGCGAGGTTCCGCTGTTGCTGCAAAGCTATGCGCTGGGCCGCAAGGTCGTTCTGATGCCGAAGTGGGATGCCGGGACCGCGCTGCAGCTGATCCAGGACGAGAAAGTAAGCTATTTCGCCGGTGTCCCCTTGATGACCTATGAAATGGCGACCCATCCCGAACGCGACAAATACGATGTCTCGACCTGTTCCGGCTGGGCTGCTGGCGGCGCACCGCGACCGCCCGAGCATGTCACCAAGATCAAGGACGCGTTTCCGTCCGGCAATCCGCTGCTCGGCTATGGCCTGACCGAGACCAATGGCGTGGGCTGCGGCAACTTCAACGAGAACTATCTCGCCAAGCCGTCGAGCACAGGCAAGGCCAGCCGTCCGCTGGTCGACCTCGCCATCCTCGACGACCAGGGCAAGCCGGTTCCGCAAGGCCAGGTCGGCGAAGTTTGCATCCGTACAATTTGTAATTTCCTCGGCTATTGGAACAACGAGGGCGCGACCAAGGCTGCTTTCACCGATGACATGTATTTTCGCACCGGCGATCTCGGCCGGCTCGACGAGGACGATTACCTGTTCATCGTCGACCGCAAGAAAGACATCATTATCCGCGGCGGCGAGAACATCACCTGTATCGAGGTCGAAGAAGCAATCTACGCGCATGAGGATGTGGCCGAATGCTCGGTCTTTGGCCTGCCGGACGAACGCTATGGCGAAATCGTCGGTGCGGTCTTCCTGCCCAAGAAAGGCAGCGGTCTGACCGAGGAGGGCCTACGCGACTTCCTCAAGGAGCGACTGGCCTCCTTCAAGCAGCCGACCGTCTACTGGAAAGCGGAGGAAACCTTGCCTCGGCTGGGTACGCAGAAGGTTGACAAGCGAACGCTGCGTGACCGCTATACCGAGGAATATACCGCCAAGATGGGGGCGGCTTGAGCAAGGCCCGTGTCTCCCGTCAGCGCGCCATAATCGATCGCCGCCAATTGAGTGCGGCGATCGATGCGCTGGTGGAGAAACAGACGGGCGATGCCGGAGCCGCTGCCAGGCCCGAGATCCTGGCCCTGTTGCGCGAAGCCCTCGCCAATGGCCGGAAAGAGCTGAGCCGGCGGCTGGTCAACAGTCCCAGTTCCGGGCATGCCATCACGGCTGGCCATTCCTTTCTGATCGACCAGCTGATCAGGCTATTGTTCGACCACGTGGTCAATCACGTCTATCCGGTCGCCAATCGTTCGGCATCTGAACGGATCTGCGTGGTTGCGGTCGGCGGTTATGGCCGCGCCGAAATGGCACCGCATTCGGACGTGGACATTGCCTTCATCCATCCGGCGCGCCGCAACGCGTGGTGCGAACAGGTGACAGAGGCCCTGCTCTATTTCCTGTGGGACCTGGGCCTGAAAGTCGGCCAGTCCAGCCGTACGCCCGAAGAAATGATCCGGCTGGCGAAGGAGGATCTTACGATCCGCACCGCCCTGCTTGAATCGCGTTTCGTGTGGGGCGACCGGGACCTGTACGAAGAGGCCGGCGCTCGCTTCTTTGCCGAGGTCGTGACGGGCAGCGAACGCCAGTTCGTGGCCGAGAAACTTGCCGAACGCGAGGCCCGGCACGAGCGGATGGGCGGTACGCGTTACGTCGTCGAACCCAATGTGAAGGAAGGCAAGGGTGGCTTGCGCGATCTGCAGGCGCTGTATTGGATCGGCAAGTATATTCACCGCGCCCGCAATGCCGCCGACCTCGTCGATGCAGGCCTGTTCAGCCGCGCCGAATACAAGCGTTTTCGCCGCGCCGAGGGCTTCTTGCTTGCTGTCAGGTGCCACTTGCATGAACTGACTGGCCGGCCGGAAGACCGGTTGACCTTTGATTTCCAGAAGCAGATCGCCGAACGAATGCGCTTTGCCGACCGGCGCGGAAAGAGCGCGGTCGAGCGGTTCATGCAGTATTATTTCCTGCAGGCGAAACGGGTCGGATCGTTGACCGGCGTGTTCCTGGCTCAACTCGATCAGCAATTCGACAAGACCCGCGCCCGGCGCGGATTTTTCGCGGGATTCAAGGCCCGCCCGCGCGAACTCAAGGGCTATCGCGTATTCGGCGGCAAGATCGCTGCACCATCGGATGACTGGTTCCGTAACGATCCGGTGCGATTGATCGAGATCTTCGAGATCGCCGAGGCCAACGGGCTCGAGATCGAGCCCAGCACGATGCGGCAAGCCAATCGAGATAGTCCGCTGATCCGCGACGAAGTGCGCGAAGACCGACGCGCCAACGCGGTGTTTCTCGACCTGCTATGCGGCCGTAATGACCCCGAGAGCGCGCTGCGCTGGATGCACGAGGCTGGCGTGTTCGGTCGGTTCGTGCCCGATTTTGGCCGCGTCAACGCGCAGATGCAGTTCAACATGTATCATCATTACACCGTTGATGAACATACGCTGCGCGCGATTGGCTTTCTCAACAAGATCGAGAAGGGTGAACTGGCTGACGAACACCCGCGCGCAACCCGCCAGATTCACAAGGTCAAAAGTCGCCGGGTGGCTTATGTCGCGGCACTCCTGCACGATATCGCCAAGGGGCGTGGCGGCGACCATTCAGTGCTCGGTGCCGAGGTGGCCCGCGAATTGTGCCCCCGCTTTGGCCTTAACGAGGATGAGACCGATCTGGTCGCTTGGCTTGTATTGCAGCATCTGCTGATGAGCTCGACCGCTCAGAAGCGCGACCTGACCGACCCCAAGACAATCGAGGATTTCGTCGGCGAGGTACAGAGCCTCGAACGGCTGCGCCATCTCGCCATCCTCACAAGCGTTGATATCCGCGCCGTTGGTCCGGGCACCTGGAACAGCTGGAAAGGGCAGCTGTTGGGCGAGCTTTACGACGTGGCGCACGAACGGTTGCGGCTCGGTCACATGCGGTATGGCCGCAAACAACGCGTGGCAGCGAAGAAGGAAGCGGTGCGCGAGGCCTTGGCCGACAAGGCAGGGCTGCTCGAAACCCATGCCCTGCTGCTGCCTGACGCATACTGGATTGCCGAACCCGACGACGTGATCGCCCGCAACATCATTCAGTATGATGTCGCTCGCGAGATCAGCGACGAATTGTCGATCCATTGCGAATTCGACGAAGAACGCGGAGCAACGCTGGTAACCGTGATTGCATCGGACCATCCGGGGCTGTTCTACCGCATCGCCGGCGGCATTCACCTGGCTGGCGGCAATATTATCGATGCCCGTATCCACACCACGCGCAATGGCTGGGCGATCGACAATTTCCTCGTTCAGGATCCGGTCGGACGAAACTTTGCCGAAGACGAGCAACTGGCCCGAATCAAGCGCAGCATCGATGATGCCATCGCCAACCGCGGCGAACTGGTGCCCAAGCTTGCCAAGCGTCCGCTCCCTCGCACCAGGGCCGCGGCTTTCGATGTGCGGCCGCTGGTCCAGTTCGACAACCAGGCATCCAACCGGTTTACCGTCATCGAAGTTGCCGCGCGCGATCGTCCGGCGCTGCTCAACCGCCTTGGCCGGGCCCTGTTCGAATGTCAGTTGGTCGTCCACTCGGCGCATGTCACTGCCTATGGCGAACGCGCGGCAGACACATTTTACGTGACCGATCTGACGGGCGACAAAGTGATCGATGAAGCGCGAAAGCGGACGATCCGACAAGCGCTGCTCGACGCTGCCAGCGACGAACGGCAAGCCGAGCTCGAGCCGGCCTGAGGCGCCTCATCGCAGTTCAGTCTCGCATTGACCCAATATCGGCTGATCCTGACATCCGCGTTCACCGAGGCGACAGGCGCTCAGCAACAGGCGCTTCGGCTATCCCCGCCCATTTGCGTCACAAAACCCGCTGGCTTGGACAGCGAGGCCTTGTGCGCATAACTTTGCCGGGCAGGCCATTCGTGGCACGCCCTGCAGGATTTTTCTTTGGAGGACTGAAAATGCAATTCAATTCGAACGCGAGCAGTGCCCTTGGTGCGCTTGCTGCGCTCGCCATGGTCGTGCCTGCCAGCGTGGTAGCGCAGCCGCAGGTGTCCGACGACGAACGGACGGTGATCGTCACCGGCGAGGTTCCGGCGGATCTGACCGACATGCCCGAAGGTCCGGAGATCGACGGTTTCATCTCGGCCCGCGGTGGCGACAGGATGGAAGTGACCATCCCCGGCGGTACCAAGACCGTCATCCTTCTCAGCCAGGCGACCGAAGTGCGCGCCAAGGGCGGTTTCCTTGGCCTCGAGCGTACGAAGCTCGGCGCCGATTCGCTGCTCAACGGCCTGCCGGTCACGGTCGATACCGTGCAGTGGGGCGAAAACCTGGTGGCATCGCGCGTGCGTTTCTCGAACAATGACCTCGAGACCGCCAACATGATCCGCACGGGCACAGCCCAAGGCTTTGCCGAACAGGCTGCCGCCACCGAGGCCCTGCGTGGCCGCGTTGGCGATATCGACAAGTACAATATCAAGGGCGTCACCAACGTCTATTTCGACACGGGCAAGTGGAACATCTCGCCGCAGGCCGAGCGCGAACTCTGTCAGACGGCGGCCGATGCCGATGCCATGCAGAACGCGCTGCTGCTGGTGGTCGGCTACACCGATTCTGTCGGCAGTCAGGATTACAACCAGGTGCTGAGCGAACGCCGCGCGGGCCGGGTGGTCAATTACTTGCAGCAGGCTTGCGGCTGGAAGCCGTGGCGCATGCTGACTCCGACCGGGATGGCCGAGGCCGATCCCGCAGCGGACAATTCGACAGCTGCGGGCAAGGCGCGCAACCGCCGCGTCTCGGTCAACAGCCTCGTCAGCAAGAGCGTCGACGGACTTTGAACCGGCGAGGGGTCGTGCACGGGCACGGCCCCTCTTCCCAAGGCGTCGTCGACGAGCCGACGCGGAGCTAGCCCCGCTTTCCGAACAGCGCGGTGCCGACGCGCACATGGGTCGCGCCAAGCATGATGGCGGTTTCGAAGTCGCTGCTCATGCCCATGCTGCGGCCTTCCAGACCGTTGTCGCGGGCCAGCTTGTCAAGCAAGGCGAAAAACGGGGCCGGTTCGATTTCGAGCGGTGGGATACACATCAGTCCGACCACCGGGATATCCGCCGCGCGTGCCTGCCCCAGCAGCGCGGGGACATCGGCAATCGCGCAGCCGCCCTTCTGCTCCTCGGCGCCAATATTGACCTGCACAAAGCACGGCAGGCGCCGCCCGGCCTTGTCCATCGCCTTGCCCAGCGCCTTTACCAGGCTGGACCGGTCAAGCGAATGGATGCAGTCGAACAGCGCGACCGCTTCGTCGGCCTTGTTTGACTGCAACTGGCCGATCAGGTGCAGTTCCGTGTCGGCGTAAGCCTCGCGCAGGGCCGGCCACTTTTCCTGCGCTTCCTGCACGCGATTCTCACCGAAAACGCGGTGCCCGGCTTGCAGCAGGGGTTCTATTTGCTCTGCAGGGTGGGTCTTGCTGACCGCGATCAGCGTCACCGCGTCGCGCTTGCGCTGCGCAATCTTGCAGGCCCGGGCGATGCGCGCTTCGGTTTCTTCGAGCGGGGTGGCTGGTTCATCCATGCTGGCGCGCTATAGCGGCGCGGTGCGACAGTTCCAGACCTTACCAGCTTTGTGGCTGTTGTCAGACGAGCGCAACGACGCCGTTCTAGACGAGCGCCTTTGGCAGATGCCGCGTGGTTCGGGGTTTGTCTTCCGCCACTACCACCTGTCACCGGCTGTTCGGGTGGACCGATTTTTCGCGCTGCGTCGTATTGCACGGTCGAGGGGTCATTGCGTGATCCTGGCCGACAGCGCCCAGACCGCGCGCGAGTGGAGTGCGGACGGCATCTATGGGGCGGCTCGCGCGCTATACCCGACCCGGCACGACTTGATTTGTATCGCCACAGCCCACGACCTTAGCGAGATTGGCGAAGCCAACCGCGCTAGCGCCGATGCGGTCATGCTCTCCCCTGTGTATCCCACCCGCACGCATCCGGGCGCGCAGGCGCTTGGTCGAACGCGCTTCCGCCTGCTGGCCCGCCACGCGCAAATGCCCGTCATCGCGCTTGGCGGGATGACATCTGCAGGCGCTGCTTCGCTCGATTGGCCGCACTGGGCGGCGATTGACGGATTGTCATGACCGGGCGGTCTGTCGTGTGTCGGCTTGACCCCGACTCGCCGAAGATTCATGGTGCGGCGACAGGAAGGGAATACCCATGGCATCACGGGCAATGAGCAAAGCGCAGGCGGACTGGCGCGCCGCATTCCGGCGCAGCCTGCGCCGTGCCGCGCAGATGGGCGGGGCGGTGGTCTTGGCAAGTGCCACGCTGTTTCTGGCGCTCGCGCTGGCGAGCTACACCCAGACCGACCCCAGCCCGTCTACCGCCGCTGCCGGAACCGATATCGCCAACTGGATGGGGGCCAGCGGAGCCTGGGTGGCCGAGCGCGCGTTGTTCCTGTTCGGCTGGACCGCGGTCCTGCTGCTGCCATTGCTCTATGTCTTCGCGCGCAAATTGTGGCGTGATGTCGAGGAAGACGAGGTCGACACCGAGACGCGCTGGTGGCGACCGGTGCTGCTGCTCCTCCTCGCCATGGCATCGCTTTCCAGTGTGCTGGCACTGGTGTTCGACGGGCCGGGTGGAGCGCTGCCGGCTTCGATGGGTGGTATTACCGGCCTGCTGGGCGCAGGCGCAATCGAGGCGGTCGCTGCTCGGTTTGGAGAAGGCGCTTCGGGTTGGATCACTCTTGCGCTTGCGCTGCTGGCGTTCTTTGGCGGAGCCGCGCTTGTCACCCGCGTCTTCGCGATCGATTGGCGCGCCCTGCTGACATTGCCGGCTTTCCTGCGCCATGTCCCGCTGATGCCGAGCTTCGCCTTACCCAAGCCCAAGCCGGTGTCGGCACGTGAAGGCGAATCGAGGCGGACCTCCGGCGTACCAGAAGATACTGCGCCGGGCCGGGCCGAGCCCGAAGCTGCGGCCGTGCGCCGCGCGCCACAGATTGTCGATCCAAGCGCGCCGCCCAAGAAGGCCAGTGCGGCCAAGGCCAAGCAGCGTGACATGTTTGCCGATTACGAATTGCCGAGCCTCGACCTGCTAACCGATCCCGGCCCCGATACCACGCCCAAGCTCGACAAGATGGCGCTCGAGCGCAATGCCCGCCTGCTTGAAACGGTGCTCGACGATTTCAACGTAAAGGGCGAGATCACGGCGGTCCGGACCGGGCCGGTGGTCACCATGTACGAGCTCGAGCCGGCTCCTGGCATCAAGGCCAGCCGCATCATCGGACTGGCAGAAGATATCGCACGCAACATGTCGGCGATCTCGGCCCGCGTATCGCCGATCCCGGGCAAGACCGTGATGGGAATCGAACTGCCCAACCAGGACCGGCAGATGGTCAATTTCAAGGAATTGGCGGCCTGCGCCGCCTTTGCCGATGCGCGCGGCGCGCTGCCGATGATTCTGGGCAAGGATATCGCGGGCGAACCGATCGTGGCCGACCTTGCGGCCATGCCGCATCTGCTGGTCGCGGGCACGACCGGCTCGGGTAAGTCGGTCGGCCTCAACGCCATCCTGCTCTCGCTGCTTTACCGCTTCACGCCTGACGAGTGCCGGCTCATCCTGATCGATCCCAAGGTCCTCGAACTCAAGACTTATGACGATATTCCGCACCTGCTCAGCCCGGTGGTGACCGAGCCTGCCAAGTCGGTGCGCGCGCTCAAATGGGCGGTCGAGGAAATGGAGCGGCGCTATCGCATGATGAGCAGCGTCAATTCGCGCAATATTTCGGGCTTCAACGAGAAGGTGCGTGCAGCTGCCGCCAAGGGCAAGCCGCTGGGGCGGCGGGTCCAGACCGGCTTCGATCCAGATACCGGCGAGGAAATCTACGAGGAAGAGCAGCTCGATTACCAGCCGCTGCCCCAGATCGTCCTGATTGTCGACGAGCTGGCCGACCTGATGGTCACCGTTGGCAAGGAAATCGAGGTTCTGATCCAGCGCCTGAGCCAGAAATCGCGCGCAGCCGGCATCCATTTGATCATGGCCACCCAGCGCCCCAGCGTCGATGTCATCACCGGCGTCATCAAGGCCAACCTGCCGACCCGCATCAGCTTCAAGGTGACGAGCCGGATCGACAGCCGCACGATCCTCGGTGAGCAGGGTTCGGAGCAGCTGCTGGGCAAGGGCGACATGCTCTACAAGCCCAACACCGGCGCGATGATCCGCGTCCATGGTCCCTTCGTCAGCGACGAGGAAGTCGAACTGGTCGCCGACCACTGGCGTGCGCAGGGTTCCCCCGAATATGTCGATGCCGTGACCGAGGAGCCTGAAGATGGCGGGGGTCTCAGCTTCGAGGACGATCTTACCGCCAGTGACAGTCCGGAGGAGCGCAAGTACCGCCAGGCCTGCCAGATCGTCATCGAGAACCAGAAGGCCAGCGGCAGCTGGCTACAGCGGCAGATGGGCGTCGGCTACAACACTGCTGCCAAGTGGATCGAACGCATGGAAAGCGAAGGGCTGGTCGGTCCGGCTAACCATGTCGGCCGCCGCGACATCTATCGCGACAGCGACGGCAATCCGCTCTAGTCACGTGGTCAAGCATCCCTTTGGCGGTTGGCAAGAGCCGAAGATTCGCGAGACATGACAATGACCCCAACACCCTCGCCCGCTCCCGCAACCTCGGATAACGACGCCGAGCCCCAGGCGGGCCGCACCACCAGCTTTACCCTTTTGCGCGCGCTCGCGAACGTGCGGATCTGGTGGCGCGAGGCGGTCACCCAGGACGTCGACCAGGACGAGGTGATCGGGGAAATTCGCGACGAGTCGCTATATACTGCGCGATACGTTTTCATGATCTGCATGTCGGCGGGCATCGCGGTGCTTGGCCTGTTACTTTCCAGCCCGGCCGTGGTGATCGGTGCCATGCTGCTGTCACCACTGATGAGTCCCATCATCGGTGCCGGCTTTGCGCTGGCGACCGGCGATTTCGACTGGCTGCGAAGCTGTGGGCGGGCGCTGCTCTACGGATCCGTGATCGCCATCCTGTTCTGTGCCCTGATCGTTTTCCTGTCACCCTTGCAAACGGTCACGCAGGAGATTGCGGCCCGCACGCGTCCAAATTTGTTTGACCTGCTGGTGGCACTGTTTTCTGCCCTGGCAGGGACCTACGCGATGATCCGCGGCAAGATGGGAACCATTGTCGGGGTTGCCATCGCCACTGCGCTGATGCCGCCGTTGGCGGTGGTCGGTTTCGGCCTTGCGACCTTGAACTGGACTGTGTTCGGCGGCTCGCTGATGCTGTTCGTCACCAATTTGATGACCATCGCCCTGACCGCGACCCTGATGGCGCGATTGTATGGCTTTGACACGCGGCTGAGCCACAAGCAGACCCGGGTCCAGGATGCCAGCATCCTCGTGGCCTTCATCGCGCTGGCAATCCCGCTCGGCCTTTCGCTGCAGCAGATTACCTGGGAGGCGCGTGCGACCAACCAGGTCAAGGCCACGATCGAGGAAGCCTTTGTGGAAGATGCCCGGGTCGACCAGCTGGAAATCATATTCGATACCGAACCGCTCCGGATCGAAGCTTCTGTCTTCACGCCGGAATTCGAGACCAATGCCGAGCGCGAGGTATCGCGGCGGCTCGAACGGTTGCTCGAGCAGCCGGTCGAGATCGAGATTGACCAGTTCCGGGTCGGCACCAATCCCGGCGCAGCCGAGCAGGCCCAGCTCGAGCGGGCGCGAGCAGAAGAGCAGGCCCGGCAGAGCGCGGAGCAGATTGCCCGGCTGGCCGAACGTCTTGCGCTGGTTGCCGGGGTGAAGGTGAACGAAGTCACTATCGATCGCGATAATCGCCGTGCCCTTGCCGATGCGCGCAACCTGCCGGGGCTCGGCTGGGCCGGTTATCGCACGCTCGAACGGCGCGCTGCTGCCGATCTGGAAGGGTGGGATGTGCGCTTGCGGCCGCCCTTGGCCGCGCTGCCCGACATCGAACTCTCCGAAGAGGGCGCTATCGGTGAGGCGGGCACATCACAGGCGGGTCTTGTGCAATGGGCTGCAATGCGGATCCGGCTTCCGATTACCTTGTCGGGCCCGGAAGAGCCGGTTGCCAGGCTGGCAGAACGTTATCGCAAGGCCGGCATAACGGTTTCAATCGCCGAGGATGGCCCGCGCGACCGGATTGCTGTTTCCTGGGCGCCTGAAGACAAACCATGACATCAGACAAGGAAGGCCGGATGCATGCCCTCTTGCGAGGAAATGCATCCGGCCTTGTACATTCGGTCGGCTGAGGCGGTAATCTGCGCCTAGGGTGGCGTTACTTCTTCTCGAGATCAGCCTTGGTAAGGACTGGCGTCAGCGCGGTAGCTTTCTGAAGATTGACGGCACGCTCCGCTTCCGGTGACGAGACGAGGCCGATCTTGGCCAGCGGACCGTCCTTGTCCCACATGCTGGTCCACTGCTGAAGATAGGCTGCAAGGCCTGGAATGGCGTCGACATGCGCCTTCTTCACATAGACGAACAGCGGCCGTGCGCCGGGATATTTGAAGCTGGCAATGTTCTCATAGGTCGGCTCGACCCCGTTCATCTTCAGGCCCTTAACCTTGTCGGTATTTTCTTCGAGATAGGAATAGCCAAACACGCCGACGGCGTTGGGATTGCCCTGGATCTTCTGAACGATCAGATTGTCCTGCTCGCCCTGATCTACATATTTTCCGTCCATTCGCACTTCGGTGCAGGTCCGTTCATACGCGTCCTCGTCGCTCTCCTTGAGCGCCTTCATCTCGGCATTTTCCTTGCACGCTGCCTCGAGGATCAGTTCCTTGAGCGCATCGCGCGTGCCCGAGGTCGAGGGCGGGCCATAAACCAGGATCGGCAGGTTGGGCAGGGAGGGATCGAGATCGGACCATTTCTCGGCGGTCTGCGCCTTGCCATAGGGATTGGCCGCGATGGCGCGATAGACGATGTCCGGGGTCAGGTTCATGTCGATGCCATTCTTGGCACTGGCAATGGCAATACCGTCGAGGCCAACCTGCAATTCGATGATTTCGTCGACACCATTGGCGGTGCAGGTTTCGAATTCGCTCACCTTCATTCGGCGCGAGGCGTTGGCCATGTCCGGCGACTGCGGACCGATGCCACCACAGAACAACGAGATGCCGCCGCCCGTGCCGGTCGATTCGATCAGCGGAGACCCATATTGCGGGTTGTTGCGCGAGAAGGTCTCGGCGACCAGCTTGGCGAAGGGGTAGACGGTCGACGAGCCGACCGCACGGATGGTGTCGCGCGTGCCGCCACCGGTATCTCCGCAAGCAGCCAGGGTGAGGCCGGCAGCGGTGGTCAGGGCAATGGTCTTGAGCAATTTCATGATCTGCGTCCTTGGTTAGGTCTGCGCACTGCCACTAGGTACCGTGCGTGACAGGAAAGTTACAATTGCGAAGCCGTCAGAAATCGATCTGCGCCCGCACACCGAGAGAGTCGACCGAATAGGATGTGTCGCCCCCGGCGGCCGAATAGACCGCGTCCGAATAATCGAGGTGGGCATAGCCGACCATGAAACGGGTGTAGTCGGTCGGCGACCAGATGAGTGAAGCGAGCAATCCATCCTGCGTGCCGCCAACAATGCCGCTGTTGTTGAGGTCGAGACGGTCATAGCGCAAATTGACCTGCACCGCGCCTGCGCCGCCATCGCCGACCGGGTTCTTTGGCTTGATACGGTCGAATTTACCGCCCTTGTAACCGCGTGAATCGCTTTTGGTCAGGAACATGCCAATTTCGGCAAAACCGCCGAAGAAGGTCGGGTCGGCGAGTGCGCCGGGACGATTAGCGCTCTGCCAGAACACTTCGCCGGTGGCATGGAACGGGCCGCGGATGATCGCCGCTTCGCCGCCGAGGCCAAACTCGCTGGTGGCGCCGAAGCTGCCGGTGTTGATGAAGCGTTCCGAGGTGAAGTGGACGGCGGGCCGCTGGCGATACCGAACGGTCATGCCTGTTTCGAGATCGGCATAATGTACCGAGCCGCCGAGGTGGAGCTGCGCAGCCCCGACCTTGGGCGCAAAAACCACGCGTCCATCTGCGCCCCAGTTCTTGTTCGACAGTTCGGAAATGTTGTCGGTGAAGACGCCTCCCTGCACGATCACGTCGCCGGTGCCATACGCCATGCTGACACCCACGCGACGCTCGAAGCCGAAGGCATCGGTGAAGGCAGCGCGTTCGAGATGCGAGGTCGACAGGCTGCTGGTAAGTTCTTCCAGCCCCTGGAAATTGTTATGCTGGCCGACGGTCAGTTCGACATTGCCGGTTTCGTAAGTGAGGATGGCATCGGCTATCGAAACTTCGTCGCCGGCAAAATCGAGTTCGAACTTGTAGCCAAAACCACCGGGCATTCCTCCCTGAACGCCCAGCCGGGCACGCCGAACTTCATTGCCGAAACCAGCCTCGCGGCCAGTCGAACCGGGCGCGGACACGAAGCCGGCATCATATTGCAGCCTCCCGCGAGGTTTGAAGCTCCAACCGCTTGCACTCGTCGTTTGCGGTGCGCCCTTCCAGCTTGTCACCAGCGAATCGGCCTTGGCGACGCCGCCGCGCTCAACCGCCTGGGTGGCGCTGACATTGGCGGCGGCCGCGGTCGCATTGGCCATCTGGGCCACGGCCTGAGCTTCGGCAAGATCGCCTTCGAGCGTATCGATCCGCTCGGCCATTGCCTGCATCTGGACTCGCATCGCGGCGAGTTCCTGCTGCATTGCGGCAGGATCGATGTCCAGCGCCAGAGCGGGAACGGAAGTGCACAGGGTCGCGAGCGAGGCGGTGCACAGCAACAGTCTGTTCAAGAGACAAAACCTTTCGAATCCGAGTTTGGCTGGCTATCCTAATAGGATGCATTTGTGTCGGCCCCGCTACGCGCACGTTGCAATTGTGTTACAATCCGCACCTTACACCCGGCACCACTGGCCGGATCGAACGGTTGCGGCAAACTGGTTTCACTTGTAACGAGCGCGCCGACAAGGAGACCCCCCATGCGCATCGGCTGCCCCAAGGAAATCAAGAACCACGAATATCGCGTCGGTCTGACGCCTGAAAGCGCGCGCGAACTGGTCGTGCGCGGAAACGAGGTCTGGATCGAAAGCGGTGCCGGGCTGGGCATTGGCGCCACCGACGAAGAATATGTTTCCGCCGGTGCGAGGATAGTCGACGGTCCCGATCCGATTTTTGCCGAATGCGAGATGGTGGTGAAGGTCAAGGAACCGCAGGCGGTCGAACGCGCCAAGTTGCGCGAAGGACAGATCCTTTATACCTACCTCCACCTGGCTCCCGATCCCGAACAGACCGCCGATCTCGTCAAGTCGGGCGTGACGGCCATCGCCTACGAGACCGTAACCGGCCAGGGTGGTTCACTGCCTTTGCTCAAACCGATGAGCCAGGTTGCAGGCCGGATGAGCATCCAGGCCGGCGCCTCGGCACTTGAAAAAGCGCATGGTGGACGCGGCGTCCTGATCGGTGGCGTCCCCGGCGTACTGCCGGGCAAGGTCGTGGTTATCGGCGGCGGTGTGGTCGGTTTCAATGCTGCGCAAATGGCCGTTGGCCTGGGCGGCGATGTCGAGATTCTCGACCGCGATCCCGAAGTGCTGGAAAAGGTCGGCACCTTCTTCGAAGCACGGGCCAGCACACGCTTTTCCAACAAGACCAATCTCGAAGACGCCGTGAGGAACGCCGACCTGGTGATCGGCGCTGTGCTGATCCCGGGCGCTGCCGCACCCAAGCTGGTGACGCGCGAACTGCTTAAGGAAATGAAACCCGGCGCGGTGCTGGTCGATGTTGCAATCGACCAAGGCGGCTGTTTCGAAACTTCGAAAGCAACCACACATGACGATCCGACCTACATCGTCGACGACATCGTCCATTATTGCGTCGCCAATATGCCGGGCGCCGTCGCACGCACGAGCACCTATGCGCTCAACAACGTGACGCTTCCGCATGCGCTTCGCATCGCCAAACTGGGATGGAAAGAGGCCATGCGCGAGAATCCGCATCTTGCGGCCGGTCTCAACGTCCATGGCGGCAAGGTCACTTACGAAGCTGTCGCCAGCGAACTGGGCTACGATTATGTGCCCGTGGATGACCTTCTGAACTGAGCAAGCATCTGGCGCGTCAGGCCCTGAAAGGTGCGATCACCTCGGGCCGGACGCGCACCAGCCGCTGGGTCTGACGGTCGAGCATGGCCCAGGTCGTGCTCGCGGAGACGATGACCTTGCCTGCGGCATCGGTGAAATCCACCCGCCGCAGCGAGGTCGCCCCGCGTGGTTCGCCGGGTATCCAGGTTTCTCCCGTCACGCTCTCGCCAGCGTCGATATTGCCGCGATAGTCGATCTCGTGACGGACCACGAGCCAGATGAAATCGCGTGCGTGTTCAGGGGCGGCGACCGCGTCCCAGTTAGCGGTCGCCATGTCCTGGATCCACTGTACCCACACCGCATTGTTGACGTGGCCCATCTCGTCGATGTGCTTCGCCTTGGCGGTGAAGGTCTTGCGAAAACGCTCACTCATTCGTCGGTCAGGCCCAGTTGCCACAAGATGAAGGCATAAGCTTCGGCGGTCTCGTAAAGCGAGGTGAACCGGCCCGACTTGCCGCCGTGCCCGGCCCCCATGTTGGTCTTGAGCAACAGCACATTGTCATCGGTCTTTGTGTCGCGCAGCTTGGCAACCCACTTTGCCGGCTCCCAATATGTCACCCGCGGGTCGTTCAGGCCGGCGGTGACCAGCATCGGCGGGTAATCCTGGGCCACCACCTGGTCATAAGGGCTGTAGCTGAGGATATAAGCGAAGGCTTGCTTGCTCGCCACGGGGTTGCCCCATTCGGGCCATTCGCCGGGAGTCAGCGGCAGGCTTTCGTCGAGCATGGTATTGAGGACGTCGACAAAGGGCACATCGGCAACGACCGCGCCCCACAGATCGGGATCGGTATTGACGATCACCCCCATCAATTCGCCTCCGGCCGATCCGCCGCTGGCGCTGATCTTGCCCTTCTCGGTATAACCATGGGCTATCAGCCCCTTGGCCACATCGACGAAATCCTCGAATGTGTTGGTGCGCTCGTTGAGCTTGCCCTGCAGATACCAGCGCCGGCCCAGGTCGTCGCCGCCACGGATATGGGCGATGGCATAAGCCACGCCGCGATCAACGAGGCTCAGGCGCGAAGTCGAAAATCCCGGCGGAACGGCATAGCCATAAGCACCGTAGGCATAGAGATGCAGCGGACCGGCCCCTGCGGGGCGATCCTTGCGCATGACCACGCTGACCGGCACCTGCGTTCCGTCGCGCGCGGCAATGGTCAGACGCTCGGTCTTGTAGAGGCTGGCATCATAGCCGCTGGGGATTTCCTGCTGCTTGAGAAGTTCGAGCCGCCCGTCATCCAGATGATAGTCATAGACCGAGTCCGGCGTGACCATGCTTTCGTAGGACAGCCGCAGCTTGTTAACATCGTATTCCGGGTTGTTTGAAAGTCCGGCGACATAACTTGCTTCGGGAAAACGGATCGGTCGCACCTGTGCCGGATCGGAATAAGAACGGACCTGCACCTGGTCGAGGCCATCGAGCCGCCCCTCGGTGGTGTAGAAGTCCTGGTAGAGTTCGAAATCGGTCAGGTAGAATTCGTCCGACCCTTCGATCAGCGTTGTCCATTCGCCCGGCGCGGCGAGCGGCGCGGTGGCGAGGCGGAAATTGATGTGGTCATCATTGGTATGGATGAACAGCGTGGTCTCGCCATCCTCGGTCCGCAGATCGACATCATATTCAATTCCCTTGCGACGTTCCCTGACCAGGATCTGCTCGCCGGTCGGATCATCCGCGCGCACGAGGCGCACTTCGCTGGTTTCGTTGTCGCCGGTGGCAATGATCAGCCAGTCTTCCTGTGCTGACAGGCCGGCGTTGACGCGGAAGCCCTCGTCTTCCTCGTGGTAGATCTCGACGTCATCGGCGGCATCGGTGCCGATCCGGTGCAGGCGGACATTATCGACGCGCCAGTTCTCGTTGGCCTTGCCATAAGCGAGCATGGTGTCGTTCGCGACCCAGCTCAAGCCCGATAGTGTCTCGGGAATGGCGTCGTCGAGCAGCGCACCACTGTCGAGGTCCTTGATCCGCGCGGTGTAGCGTTCCGAGCCATTGTCGTCGGTAGAATAGGCGAGGTAGCGACCATTGTCCGACACCGAGAATGCGCCGAGCCGGAAGTAATCCTTGCCCTCGGCCAGCTCATTTTCGTTGAGGATGAGGCTGGCATCGCCCCCGGTGGCGGGCTTGCGATACCATTTGCGGTATTCCTTACCCTCCTCGAACTCGGTCCAATAGATCCAGTCGCCATCCTTTTGTGGAACCGAGGAATCGTCTTCCTTGATACGGCCCTTCATTTCCTCGAACAGCTCTTCGACCAGGTCTTTGCGCGGCTCCATCTGCGCCTCGAACCAGGCGTTTTCCGCCTTGAGATGTTCAAGCACGTCAGCGTCATCAATGGTCGGGTAGGACTGATCCTTGAGCCAATGATACGGATCCTCGATCGTGATCCCGTGGCGGGTGTAGCTATGGTCGCGCTTCTCGGCGACGGGAGGTGTCATGGGAGCAGCTTGGCTCACGCTGGAAGTATCCTCATTATTGGCGCTCTCAGTGGCAATTGCCGGGTTCGTGGCAAGGCTCCCCGCAAGGGCAAGGAGGGCGGGCATGGTCAATTTCATCGGTGGGGAATCCCGTGTCGTCGTAAGGTCGGGTGGAAAGCCTGCGGTGCAAGGCCTATGATAGAGGCAACACGCGCACAAGTGCGCTCACACTAGAATACCTGAAGGATCGAACGCCGTGCTGATGCAAACCCACGAATCCCGCCTCGCCGCCTTGCGTGAAGAATTGAAGAAACGCGAACTCGACGGTTTTGTCATCCCGATCAGCGACGAACACATGAGCGAATATGTCGGCGATTATGCCCAGCGCCTGGCGTGGCTAACGGGTTTCGGCGGTTCGGCCGGCAGTGCGGCGGTGATGACCGATACCGCGGCAATATTCACCGATGGCCGCTATACCGTGCAGGTGCGCGAACAGGTCGACGGGCGGCTGTTTGACTATCAGTCGGTCCCGGCGACGAGCCCGGCGAAGTGGCTGGCCGAGAACGCCGGCGAAGGTGCCAAAATAGGCTTTGATCCCTGGCTGCACTCGCGCGGCTGGGCCAAGCAAGCCAGCAAGATGCTGGCCGAAGCCGGCGCCGAATTGGTCGCCGTGGACAGCAATCCGATCGACGCGGTGTGGCAGGATCGCCCGGTCCCCTCGGACGCGGTGGCGACGATTCAGACCGACGATCTGGCCGGGCGCTCGAGTGCGGATAAGCGCGGCGAGGTGGCGCAGTGGCTCAAGGACAAGAAGCTTGATGCAGCGGTGATCTCGGCGCTCGATTCGGTTGCCTGGCTGCTCAACATCCGCGGTGCTGATGTCAGCCACACGCCGGTCGCGCTATCCTATGTGCTGGCCCACCAGGACGGGACCGCCGAGTTGTTCATCGCCGGTGAGAAGATCACGCCCGAAGTGCAAAAGCATCTCGGCAATGCGGTGACAATTCGCGAGCGGACCGAATTCGAAGACGCGCTCAAGGCGCTGACGGGCAAGCGCGTGGCGGTCGATCCCGACTATGGCGTGGCAGCGATCTCGCTGGCGCTGGAAGAAGGCGGTGCAACGCCGGTCAGCGAGCGCGATCCGACTATTTTGGCCAAGGCGGTCAAGAATTCGGTCGAGGCGCAGGGACACCGTGATGCCCAGGCGCTCGACGGGGTTGCAGTGTGCAAGTTCCTGCACTGGCTGACCTCGACCGCGCCCGAAGGCGGGATCGACGAGCTGACCGCCGCCGCCAAGCTGCTCGAATTCCGGCAGCACTACGGCGACCTGCGCGATACCTCGTTTGACACCATTTCCGCTGCTGCCGGTCACGCCGCGCTGCCGCATTACAAGGTGGATGAAGACAGCAATATCCCGATCCCTCCTGGCAGTATCTTCCTGGTCGATTCGGGCGGACAATATCCCTGCGGCACAACCGATATCACCCGCACGGTGTGGATCGGGCCGGGCGAGCCGACAGCGGAGATGAAGGACCGTTTCACTCGGGTTCTCAAGGGCCACATCGCGATTGCCGAGGCGATCTTCCCCGAAGGCACCAATGGCGGCCAGCTCGACAGCCTGGCACGCCAGTTCCTGTGGGCGGCTGGTACCGATTACGCCCACGGCACCGGCCACGGCGTCGGCAGTTTCCTCGCGGTTCACGAAGGGCCGCAACGGATTGCCAAGATCAACGGCGCGCAGGCCGGCACGCTCGAGCCGCTGCTGCCTGGCATGATCCTGTCCAACGAGCCGGGCTACTACAAGGCCGGCGAATTCGGAATCCGAATTGAAAACCTTGTCCTGACCCAGGAACAGCAGATTAAGGGTGCTGATGACGGCCGCTGGTTCGGGTTCGAGAACCTGACCTGGGTGCCGATTGATCGTACACTGATCGAACCGTCGCTGCTGACCGAGGCCGAGCGGACCTGGCTCGACCGGTACCACGCCGATACCCGCGCATTGCTGGCGTCGCGTCTCGAAGGCGAAGCGCTTCAATGGCTTATGGAGCAGACCGAGCCGCTGTGATGCAGCCGCTTGTGACGTGGTAGATGTTCCAGTAATGTTCTCCGGCTCCGAGTCGCCAACCTGCGGCCCGGCAGAAGGAGGACAGGACCATGATCGGCTACGTAACGCTCGGCACCAACGATCTTGAAAAGAATGCGGCATTTTATGACGCAATCGCCGGGGCGCTGGGCGTCGGTCGGATGATGGAGTTCGACAGTTTCATTGCCTGGGGCGAAATGGGCGGTGCGCCAGGCGTGGCGCTGACCAAGCCTTTCGATGGCGAGAAGGCCACCGTCGGCAACGGCACCATGGTCGCCCTGCAGGTCGACGGACCGGACAAGGTCAAGAAATTGTATGAAGTGGCGCTCGCCAATGGCGGTACCGATGAGGGTGCGCCAGGCCCGCGCGGCGACGAGGGTTTTTATGCCGCCTATTTCCGCGACCCCGATGGCAACAAGCTCAACGCCTTCTGCATGACGCAGGCAGGGTGATGGGTATCAGCAAGGGGGCAACGCATGGGTGACGGGACCAGGCTGGCCGACAGCTTCATCCACCTGGGATTGGGTGCGAGCGCCATTCCCCAGCCTCCCTTCGACGGGCCAGACTGGTACGAGCATTATGGCGCGCGCCACGCCAGCGACGGGGCCGAGGGTAGACTGGTCTCATTGCACAGATTCAACGAGGGCTGGGCGAGTTGGGAAATGCATCCCAAGGGGGCCGAGATCGTGCTGTGTACCGAAGGGTCGATGCTGCTTACGCAGGAATTCCCGGACGGGCGGCGCGCGCAACTTCGCCTTGAGGCGGGCGAATATGCCATCAATCCGCCTGGCGTCTGGCACATTGCCGATGTGGCAACCCATGCAACGGCGGTCTTCGTGACCGCCGGTGAAGGTACCGAAATGCGCGAGCGTTCAGACTTTCCAGTGGATTAATGAACGACGGCGACTGTTACAAACCGCGACATTTATCGCCATATCGGGCAAACTCCTGCGACATCGTCACCTTATAAAGGGCACTGTGAGTTGCGGGGCAGGCTTCAGTTCCTCCCTCTCCCCCTGCCTGCTTCGCAGCTCCGTTATTTTTGACTAACGGAGTATCCATGATGAAGAAAATTGCCCTGATCCTCGCCACCGGTTCGCTTCTTGCGGGCGGTGCAGTGCTGGCCCAGCCGACCGGCGACCGTGCCGAACGCGGTCCGATGACCCGTGAAGCGGTAGTCGAACGCACCGATGCCCGCTTTGCCAAGATGGATGCCAATGGCGACGGCGTGCTCAACACTGCCGATCGCGAAGCCCGGCTTGCCGAACGCTTTGCCAGGATGGACGCCGACAGCAACGGTGCTATCACCCAGGCCGAGTTCATGGCCGCTGCCGAAGCGCGCGGTGAAATGCGCAAGGAACGCCGCGAAGCGCGCGCCGAGAAGCGTGGCGGTGACCGCATGATGCGCCGCGGGGGACGCGGTGGTCGTCACGGCCATGGCATGATGATGATGAAGAAAGCCGACACCAATCAGGATGGCCAGATCACAAAGGCCGAATTTCAGGCTGCTGCGCTGGCCCGTTTTGATAAGGCTGATGCCGATGGAAACGGTACCTTGACTGCCGAAGAACGGCGTGCCGCCCACAAGGCCATGCGCGCCCAGCATCGCTGCAACTGATCGGAGCTGGCGTTTCGATGGTAACGACTGACCCCGACGCGCCGGTGCATGTCCTGCTGGTCGATGACGAGCAGACCCTGCGTGAACCCCTGGCCGAGTATCTTCTCGGCCAGGGGTTTCGCATTTCGGAGGCCGAAAGCGCTGCAGCGGCGCGGACGGTACTGTTGAACGAAACCCCGGATATCGCACTGGTCGACATCATGATGCCGGGCGAAGACGGACTGTCGCTCACCAGGTATCTGACTGAAAACCGCGAGCTGCCGGTGATCCTGCTGACTGCCAAGGGCGAGGCGACAGACCGTATTGTCGGGCTGGAGATCGGCGCCGACGACTATGTTACCAAGCCGTTCGAGCCGCGCGAACTGGTGGCGCGTATCCGCTCGGTCCTGCGCCGGGCAACACGTTCACCCGCGGGGTTGGAAGAGGAGGCTCTGTACCAGTTCGAAGGGTGGCAGCTCGATCCGCTGAAGCGCAAACTGACCGATGCCGACGGCACGGTAATCTCGCTCTCTACTGCTGAATTTAGACTGCTCAAGGCTTTCCTGGATCACCCTCGCAGCGTGCTCGACCGTGATCGCCTGCTCGACATGGTGCAGGGCCGCGAGGCGCATATGTTCGACCGCGCAGTCGACAATCAGGTCAGCCGCTTGCGCCGCAAGATCGAGGCCGACAGCCGCGATCCGCGCCTGATCCTGACCGTGCGCGGTGGCGGCTATCGTTTTGCAGCCAACGTCACCCGCAAGGCGCAGAGCTGATCATGCGCCTATGGCCCCGCAACCTGCTTGGGCAGACTCTTATCTCGGTGGCGCTGGCGCTGCTGGTGGCGCAAACGGTGTCTGCGGTGCTGCTCTACCGCGCGGCCGAAAACCGGCGCACTGCTGCGATCCTCGGCAATGCTGCCATTGCCCTGTTGGTCGATCCGGCATTTGACCGCGCAGCTGGGGCTGCGCCCCTCGACATGCGTCCCGGGGAGATGCGGCGTGGACGCGGCCGACCTTTGCGCGGCGAGGTTACCCAGAACAATCCGCTGCTGCCTGGCGAAAATATCGACGCTGGGTTGGCCGACGATCTGAGCGAGCGCCTGAACGCACTCGGCCTCAACCCGACCCGGACCGTGGTGACCGTTCGCCGCGCCAGGCGTGATCCGGTCCTGCAGCAGCGGTTGGAGGGTAGCTCGCGCAGGATAGGGCGGCTCTTACGAGCAGATAGGCAGATACTTGTCGCTGCCATCCGCTCCGATGCGGCATCGCCGTGGCAAGTCGCGCGTGTGCCCATTCCGGAGCGCGAACCCCGTGTCCTAGGAGGTATCGTCGCGCAAACGCTGGTGATCTTCGTCGTGCTGATGGGCGTCCTGTTCCTGCTGCTGCGCCGCATCACTCGGCCGCTGGCGGCCCTGACAAAACGCACCACGCAGTTCGCCCGGACGCAGCACGTGGCCGAGCCCCTCGTTCCGAGCGGGCCGAACGACATCAAAGCGCTCATCGCGGCGCATAATGCGATGGAAAGCCGCATTGCTGCCATGCTCGATGAAAAGGACGTGATGCTGGGTGCCATCGGTCACGACCTGAAGACTCCGCTGGCCGCGCTGCGACTGCGGATCGAGGCGGTCGAAAATGAAGATCGTCGGGCCAAGATGGCGGCCGGGATCGAGGATATTACCCGGTCGCTCGATGATATTCTCTCGCTTGCCCGGGTCGGTCGGGCGGACCAGCCGGAAGAACGGGCCGAGCTAAGCGCGCTGGTCGAGGCGGTGATCGAGGAATTCGAGCAACTGGGCGAGCCGGTGGACTACACTCCGGGTGAAAGGATCGTTTTACCGGTCCATGTCACGTGGCTGCGGCGAGGTTTGCGCAACCTCGTTTCCAATGCGCTGCGTTATGGTGGATCGGCCGAGGTTACGCTGTTGCGCGAAGGCGACGAAGTCGTGATGCGGGTCGATGATGACGGCCCGGGTATCCCTGCCGACCAGATCGGAGCCATGCTCGAGGCGTTTCAGCGTGGAGAGATGAGCCGCAATCGCGCCACCGGCGGGGCTGGCATAGGGCTTACGCTGGCCCGCGCGATTTCCGAGCAGCACGGTGGGCGGCTGGTTCTTGCCAACCTGGCGCAAGGCGGATTACGAGCCGAAATTCGCTTGCCTTCGTCCCCCGACCAGCGGCCGGGACGTATGGCCTAGCGCATCAGACCGCCGATCAGATTTCGAACGAAGCGTCCGGCAACCGCGCCGCCCATGCTGGTGGCGATCGATCCGGCAGCCGAAGTCGCGGCGCTACGGGTAGGGTCGGCGCGTGATTTCTTGCCGAGGATCTTGGCTGCAAGCACGCTGGCGGCAGAACTCGCCACAGCGCCGGCTGCCGCCTTGCCTGCCTTTTCCCACATCGAACTCGTCTTGCGAGGACGCTTGCGCACCTCGGCC
>SHLU01000010.1 GCA_004282995.1 Sphingomonadaceae bacterium | reverse complement strand
GCCGGGCATCCAGTCGAACACGTCAACTGGTGTATCGAAGTCGATCCCGGCCGCATCGCCTTCCCGCCAGACGACCGCTCCCTCTGCCGCCAACATCCCGCGCCGCAGCACGACGAACGCGCCTTCGGGGGGAATTAACTCCCCTTCGATGCGCGTCCCCGAGGAAGAAAAATTGCGGATCTTCACCGCAACCGAGCGACCAGCGCAATGCAGCATCGCGGCTACAAAGAACTGAACACGCGGCTCGGCCCGTTGACACAGGGTTTGCTCGCAAAGATCCATGCGGACCCTTGTGCCTACCCAAGTGATAACGGCCCCTAAACATCGACATGCGTAGGGTTCCGAGCGTTGTCGGCTATTTGGGTGCCAGCACCATCAGCATCTGACGGCCCTCAAGACGTGGGAAAGCCTCGACCTTGGCTATTTCCTCGACATCATCACGGACCCGATTGAGCAAATCCATGCCGAGTTGCTGGTGAGCCATTTCACGGCCCCTGAACCGCAAAGTCACCTTCACCTTGTCGCCATTCTCGATGAACTTGTTCACGTTGCGCATCTTCACGTCATAATCATGCGTGTCGATGTTCGGACGCATTTTCACTTCCTTGATGTCCTGCGTCTTTTGCGTCTTGCGTGCGAGGTTGGCCTTCTTCTGCGCCTCATAGCGATGCTTGCCGACATCAAGGAATTTGCACACCGGCGGGTCTGCGTTGGGAGAGACCTCGACGAGGTTCAGCCCCTTTTCCTGGGCTTGCTCTATCGCTTCACGGGTGAACATGACTCCAAGGTTTTCTCCTTCGTCATCAATGACTCGGACCTTGGGCGACTGGATGAGATTGTCGTATCGCGGACCGCTCTTGACCGGCGGCTGCATGGAACGACGTGGTGGACGGGCTATGGGGCTTTCTCCTGTTATGGCCTTTGTAAGCTGTGCGCTATGTAGGGCGTGCGTTACGGATTCGCAAAGGGCTTGCATGCCTTGCCCTCATTTCAGCCGATCCTGTTGCAACAGGGCGGCAGGCAGGGCCGGATCAGGCTGCCTCGCGCCACAGCGGAAAAGTAGATAACCGGTCGCGAACCGGCAGCAAGGCGTCGATTGCCTGCGAAGGCTGTAGCGCGCGCAAAATGGCCGGATCGCCTGCATTCATTCCTCCGGTCAACGTGCCAAAGGCGGGCAGGATCATCCGGTCGGTCTGCGTGCTGCGCGCCAGCACCGCACAGGGGCGGCTGATGCGGCGACGATGCAATGTCACTTGCAGCTTGGGGTGGAAATGGCCGGAAAGCTCGGGCCGGGTTTCTCCCTGCTTCGCCTGGTGACGCAGCACGATTCCGCCGATGTCCAGTTCTTCGACAAGTGTACCACCATAGGTGCGATGCATCGTTTCATCATGGTTTCCGGTGATCCACAGCCAGTCGAGCGACCGGGTCAGCGCTTCGAGCATCCCGGCAGCATGGGGTTCGAGACTGGCAGTGCCTTCGACGTCGTGAAAATTGTCCCCCAAGGTGATGACCCGCCGTGCGCCGGTCTGCTTGACCGCATCAGCCACTCTTTCGAGCGTTTCACGGCTATCATAGGGCGGCAGCATCTGTCCGTGCCGTGCGTAGAAGCTCGCTTTCTCCAGATGCAGGTCAGCCACCAGCAGAGCGCGCTCGCGCGGCCAGTAGACTGCGTGGCCCTTGGTCAGGACCAATTCCTCGTTGGCGAACGAAAGGGGAACCATTGCTGTCCCTTGCCGCTTGCTGTGTGCTTTGGCAAGGGGAACAACATGACCGACTGGACACCCCATGCCGCCCGCGCGCAGGATTGGTTCGAAAGCCTGCGCACCCGCATCTGCGATGCGTTCGAGGCGATCGAGCGCGAGGCCGGATCGGAGGCGTCCTTCGAATATGCCGACTGGCGCCGCGAGGAAGAGGGCAATGCCGATCCTGGCGGCGGCAGACGGGCAGTCATGAAAGGAAAGGTGTTCGAGAAAGTCGGTGTCAATGTCTCGACAGTGCGCGGCAATTTCTCCCCGGAGTTTGCCGGCCATGTAAACGGAGCGAGCGAAGATTCGCCCGGCTTTACGGCCACTGGCATCAGCCTGGTCGCACACATGGCCAATCCGCATGTGCCGGCCGTGCATATGAACACCCGGTTCCTGACGACGCAGAAAGCCTGGTTCGGCGGCGGGGCCGATCTGAACCCGCCGATCCCCCGCGAGGAAGATACCGAAGCATTTCACGCCGAATTCCGCGCCGCCTGCGCAAAGCACAACCCGACCTATTACGAGCGGTTCAGCAAGTGGGCGGACGATTATTTCTTCATACCCCATCGCGGCGTCCATCGCGGCGTGGGTGGCATTTTTTACGACCACCTCGAATGCAGCGATCCCGCCCTGGATGACGGAGCGAGTTTCGAACGCAATTTCGCCTTCACGCGCGACGTCGGCGAAGCATTCCTAAACATCTATCCAGCGCTGGTTCGTCGGCGGATGAACAGCGAATTCACCGAGGCAGACAGGCTGACCCAGCTCGAATGGCGCGGTCGCTATGCCGAGTTCAATCTGGTCTATGACAGGGGCACGCTGTTTGGCCTCAAGACCGGCGGAAATATCGATGCCATTCTGATGAGCTTGCCCCCACAGGCGGTTTGGAGCTGATGGACATCTCTGCCGCAGATCATGCCGCCTTTTCAGGCAGGGCGAACCGCATCGACCATGCTGCAGCGAACCAACTGCATTACCTCGGCAATTACCTACGCGATATTTCCTCGAACCTCACGCGCATGATGGAGAATGCCCACGACTGGGAGCATCTTCCTTTCGTCCACCCATCTTCCTTTGCCGCCATTGCCCCGATCGAAACCGGCACATGGGGCTGGCGCTGCAAGGCCGCATTGCCCAACGCAGGCGGCGAACAACTGCTCGAACTGCTGGTCGATGAAGATCGGCATTACTGGGCAACAAGCGTCGTTTCAGGCTCTGGCCAGGGAATTCAGATCCACACTCAGGCAAGCGACAACGATGGCGGCGGCATCACCGTCGATGTCCGTTTCTACCTGCCCCAGCCGCCGGAAAACGAAGCTCAGGCCGCGATGATCCTAGGCTATCTCCAGACCCAATATACGACTCTCTACGACGAGGACGAAGCGCTGATGCGCGGGCGGCAGGAAGCGCTGGACGAGCGCAAGGCATTGCGCGGGTCCAAGGCCGAAAAGATCACCGACCTCGGTCCTGAAGCCGCGCTCGATCGGACTGTCGTTCACACTGCCCAGTTGGGAAACCGAATGATCGCAGTCCGTTATCAAGGCAACGCGTGGATCGCCCATGCAGCACGTTGTCCGCATGCTTTGGGGCCGCTTGACACGGTCGAACCCGATATGACTGGGCACATCACATGTCCGTGGCACGGCTATCGTTTCGACCTCTTGAGCGGTGCCGAGGAAGAGGAACGCTGCGGCGCCCTGGCACTCTATCGCTGTGCCATCAGCCCGGATCGCCGGTTAGAGGTCTTCGAGGCCTAGCCACCCGCCCGCCAACCCGGGCAGCGCGGGAATGGCACCGGCTCGACATCTCCGCGAGGCGCTCACCTCAAGGCAAAAGTGCATTTTGCATTGCAATATTTCTCCGGTAGCTCACATTCCTACAGACATGTTGCGGCAATACGAACTGATCGAACGGGTCAAGGAATACGATCCGGACGCCGATGAGGCGCTGCTCAATCGCGCCTATGTCTATACCGTGCAGAAACACGGCAGCCAGAAACGCGCCAGCGGCGACCCCTATTTCAGCCACCCTGTCGAAGTCGCCGGCCTGATGACCGACCTCAAGCTCGATCAGGACTCGATCATCACCGCATTGCTGCATGATACTGTCGAGGACACGCTGGCAACAATCGAGGATATCGAGGCAAATTTCGGCAAGAATATCGCCCGGCTGGTCGACGGTGTAACCAAGCTTTCAAAGATCGAGCAGATGCCCGAGAACGAGCGTGCGGCGGAGAACCTGCGCAAGTTCCTGCTGGCGATGAGCGAGGATATCCGTGTGCTGTTGGTCAAGCTGGGTGACCGGCTGCACAATATGCGCACGCTGCACTTCATCTCGAAACCCGAGAAGCGCCAGCGCATCGCCCGCGAGACGATGGATATTTATGCCCCGCTCGCCGAGCGGATCGGCATGTATGAATATATGCGCGAGATGCAGGCGCTGGCTTTCGAACAGCTCGAACCTGATGCCTACAAGACCATCACTGATCGCCTCACGCAGATCCGCGATCAGGATGGCGGCCAGGTCGACGCCATCGCGCTCAAAATAAAGCAGGCGCTTGCCGAGGCGGGGTTGAATGTCGAGGTCTCGGGCCGTGAGAAACACCCCTATTCGATCTGGAAGAAAATGGCCGAGCGCCACGTCAATTTCGAACAGGTGACCGACATCTTCGCCTTCCGGATCATCACCGACAGCATCGACGACTGCTATCGCGCGATGGGCGTGCTGCACAATGTCTGGCAGTTCATTCCCGGACGGTTCAAGGATTACATCTCGACACCGAAGAACAACGGTTACCGCTCGATCCATACCTCGCTAATCTATGAGAACTCGATGCGGGTGGAGGTGCAGATCCGCACCCGCGAGATGCACCAGCGCAACGAGTTCGGGCTCGCAGCACACTGGGCCTACAAGCAGCACGATACGCCCGATGGAGCGGTCGGCTGGCTGCGCGACCTGATCGAGATCGTCGATGCCAGCCACGATGCCGAGGAACTGCTCGAGCACACGCGGCTGGCGATTTACCAGGACCGCATCTTTGCCTTCACTCCGAAGGGCGCGCTATTCCAATTGCCGAAAGGCGCAACGCCGGTCGATTTTGCTTTTGCCGTCCACACTGATCTTGGCGCGCAGACCGTGGGGGCGATGATCAACGGGCGGCACATGCCGCTGCGCACGGTGCTGAACAATGGCGACGTGGTCGAGATCATCAAGGGCAAGGAAGCGGAGCCGCAGCTCAACTGGCTGGGCTTCGTTGTCACCGGCAAGGCGCGCGCCGCAATCCGCCGCGCAGTCAGGCAGAAAGAATATGCAGAGGTAGCCGAACTGGGCCGCAAGCTGTTCGATGATATCGCGTCTCGCGTCCCGGCAAAGATTGGCAAGAAAGCCCTGCGCGAGGCGCTGAAACGGCTGGAGATGGATGACGAGCAAGACCTCATGCACGCCATCGGCGCCGCCGAGATCGAGGACCAGCAGGTGATGGAAGCGCTCGTCCCGGGCTGCACCGCCAATTTCGAAGAGGATGCGCCCGACTGGTCCAAGCGCGACAAGGCCATATCGATACGCGGGCTCACTCCCGGGGTTGGTTTCCGCTTGGCCGAATGCTGCCACCCGGTTCCGGGCGACCGGATTGTCGGCACTCGCAAGCCCGGCGAAGGGGTCGAGGTGCACACGATCGACTGCCTGACCCTTGCAAGCGGGATCGACAGCGACTGGATCGACTTGCAATGGGGCAAGCGCAGCCAGGGCGCGGTTGGTCGCCTGCGTGTGACCCTATACGACCGGCCCGGGACGCTTGCGGAAATGGCCAATATCTTCGCCAAGAACCACGTAAATGTGATGAGCCTGGTCCAGACCACGCTCGACCACCCCTTCACCAGCTATGACATCGACCTCGAAGTGCAGGATCTTGCCCACCTCACCCGCATGCTGAGCGCCCTGCGCGCCAGCGATGCAGTTGCTCAGGCAGAGCGTATCTAGAGCAGCTCGAGCGCGACGCTCACCTCATCGCCAGCGCCAAGATCCTCGGCGCGCATCACTTTCTTGCTCACCAGCAGTATCCATCCGCCCGATTTGTCCGGAAAGACCGAGCTTTTCCACCGCGTGGCGCCGATCTGCGCCATAACCTTGACCGAGCCGAACCCGCGCCGCTGGCCGAATTCCAGCCGATGCAGGCGCGCGTGCAAAGCGATGGCTTCGGCAGTCTCGCCCTCGATCTCGACCAGGTGATACGAGCCCCGATCACCCTGCCACCGGGTGAGCGGGACGGTGACGCTGTGCGTTTCGCTCACTCCGTCGGAACGCGGCGTATCGGTACCGGAATATTGCAGATATCGGCGCCGTCTGCAGGATAGATAAAGAACGGATCACGCCGGTTGGCACGCGCGTCGGCATATTTGGCGAAGGTGTCGCTTTCGGTGGAAAGATATTGGAACTTCGGCAGTGGAAACTCCGCAATGTCGCTTGCAACTCGAACCGAGAGAATCGGTGCCCGCTTATCGAACTCGTCCTCGGTATAGAACCCGAGCGCGCCTGAACCGCGGGGCAGCGAGGAGAGGTGTTCCATCCCCTCGATAATCCGTCCCACCAGCGCGATGTTGCGGTCCAGATGCCGCGGCGCATGGCCGATCACGGTGTAGAGTTCCGCGCCCGAGCCAGTGTCCGGCGAGTAGCCCCGTCCCACACCAACCATGCCATAGCAATGGACGGGCCAAACCCGGTCGTTGTCTGAGCCGACTGGCCAGCCTTTAAGAGTGCCGGACAAGATCGAATAGGGGTCAGGGTTGCCGGGAGGGTTGCGGCCAATTCCTTGCAGGGTCGGCTGCTCGACTTTCATCGCCCGCAATATCGCCGCACCAGCGGATCCCAGCTTCTGGCCCCTGAATTTATCCTGTAGCTCCCGAAAAAATGACGGACTGATGACTGAGTAATCCTCTTCCCCCATCACCCTCAGCCCCACCGGCAGCGGCTTGGCCTCGCCCTCCGCTTCGGGGTTATCGTAGTTGGGATCGCCCCACTGGACGACATAATTGTCCTGCACGCGGTTGACGGTGATGCCGTCATACCAGCCGGCGCGTGCGAGCGTGCGGATGTTCTCGACCCAGCCCTGACTGAAAGGCGCTGGCATGAGCTGGATCACCACTTCGCGCGCATTGCCCCCTGCGTCGGGCGCAAGGGTCATCACCAGCAGGTCTTCGGGTGCGATGGTGACCCATTCGCTGGCCGGAGCGGCATCGACGATCTCATTGGGACTCGGCGCTTCGGCCGGTTCGTCCTGGGCGATGGCAGGAAGGGCGAGAGCGAGTGCGGCGGCGGTGGTGATGAGAAGCTTTTTCATACAACACCTTGTGCCATGACGCGGGGCAAAGGCAATCCCTATCCCTCGGCATCTTCCAGCGCGTGCATATCCTCGTCGCTGAGGCCGAAGTGGTGGCCAACCTCGTGGATCACGACATGCGCCACAAGGTGTTCGAGCGACTCGTTGCTACGGGCGGCCCATTCGTCGAGGATCGGGCGACGGAACAGCCGAATGCGCGTGGGCAAGGAGCCCGATTGCTCGATGCTGCGGTCGGGCAGCGCATGGCCTTCGTAAAGCCCGGTCAGTTCGAACGGGTTCTCGATGCCTAGGTCTGCCAACGTCTCTGCATCTGCGAAATCCTCGACCTGGAACACCACGTCGCCCATCTGGCTACGGAAGTGCGTCGGCAGCCGTTCGAGCGCGGCGCGACCGATCTGTTCCATTTCTGCAAGACTGACGGGCGTACCGAATGTGCGGGTCATATCGGCCGAAGTAGGACGAGCCACTTGCGCCTGCAAGCCGCGCTCGCTAGACGCCCGCCTTCGCCAACATGGCGCGCGGAGCGGTGGCCGAGTGGTCGAAGGCGCACGCCTGGAAAGTGTGTATACGGTAACCCCGTATCGTGGGTTCGAATCCCACCCGCTCCGCCATTACCAGGTAATTGATCTGGAAAGATTTTTCTGCATCGGCAATAGGGTTGGGTTGTGACTGCGGCTTGCTGTCGAGAATCCATAATCCTCTAACCTGTTCCATCTTGTCACTCGACCTGTTCGCCGCGCCTGCGGCCCGGATCATCGGGCGGTTCATCGTTGCGCAACCCTGCGAGTTGAATCAGGCGCTCCACCACCGTTATCGAAAGGAAATTTGAATGAGAATGCTTCTTGCTTTGGCCGTCACTTGTGCCGGGCTTGCCGCAACGCCGGCCATGGCCCAGCAGACCGGCGCGGCTGGCGGCCCCTTTGTCGGCGTCATCGGGGGCTATGAGGGCCTCGACCTGGAATCGGCTGACGGGTCTGCCACAGCCACTGCCGATTCAGCCGTATATGGCATCAATGCCGGCTATGATCTTGACTTGGGCAACGCCTTTGTCGGGGTCGAGGGCGAGTTGTCGACCAGCGGCGGCTCTACCAGCTTTCCTGCCAGTTTTTCGGGTGCCCGCGATGGCCTCGAGGCCAACGGCCAATATTATATCGGCCTTCGCGCCGGCATGGGACTGACATCCGGGATCGCTGCCTATGGCAAGCTGGGCTACACCGCGCTCGATACCAAGGCTTTCACCACCTCAGGTTCGTTGAGCGAGTTGGAGGACAATGCCGGGGGCATTCGCTTCGGTGGCGGCGTCCAGGTGCAACTTCCCGGACCTCTCGAGGCTCGCGTCGAATACCGCCGGTCGCGTTACAAGGAACTTGGCGATGGTAGTTATGGCGACGCCACTACGGACCAGTTGGTTGCGGGCCTGGGTATCCGTTTCTGAGTAAGGCACGGCCCAGCTTTTTGATGCCGCTGGGCAGTAATTGGTACGGGTCCGTGTTCGTAGGAACGCGGACCCTCACCCTAACCGCCGCAACCGGTCATGCTAGTCGTTTGCGGGAATAATGCCGGTATCAAGAACGAGCTCGGTTGGGGTCTCGATCTGGTAGAACAAACCTTCCTTGCGGTATTCGATTGACACATCCGCTTTGAGCGCAGCCTGGGGTTGGCGCACGATCACCACTGACCCGAATCCCTTGTCCTGTGGCTCGGAGACTTCCGGCCCCCCGGTTTCGACCCATCGGAAAACAAACTTTTTCTCTTTCGTATTGATCGACCAATCGAGGGCGATGACACCCTCGTCGTTTGAAAACGCCCCGTACTTGATCGCATTGGTAGCCAGTTCGTGGATTGCCATACCGATGGCTTGCGCCGCCTGTGGCTTGAGCTGCACCTCCGGGCCGGAACTGGTTATGCGCGACTGAAAGCTCTTGAGATGTGCAAGTTGGGATTCGATCAGGGCATCGAGTGGAATGCGTCGCCAGCCATTGTTCACGAGCACGTCCTGGTTTGCAGCAAGCGCGGCGATCCGTTCCTCCAGTCGGCTTACGTATTCGGTAGGGTGCCGGGCCGAAGTCTGGCGTGCGATGACCTGCACGAGGCTCAGGAGATTCTTCGAGCGGTGATTGACTTCGCGCGCCAGAAGTTTCTCGCGATGCTCTGCTTCCTTGCGGTCGGTGATGTCGGTGATTGAAGCAAAGAACACATTGTCGGTGCCAGGATAAAATTGCAGCCGAACATCGACCTCGTAAAATGAACCGTCTTTCCTCTGGTGGCGCGTCTCGAACCTCTGGTCTTTCACCGTGCCGGCGAGCAGGGGAGCGACAAATGTCTTGAATTCTTCCGGCGAGAAATCCGGCTTGAGATCCCACGGCGTGAGTTCCGATAGCTCTTCCATGGAGTAACCGAGGTTCTCGCGGGCGCCGCTATTGACCAGCTCGAATTTGTAGGTGTCGCCGGAAAATACATAGGCCTCGCTGACCGATTCCTCGACCATCCGCCCGAGGCGTTCGGTGAGAGTCCTGACCGCAAGGCGCTCAAGCTCTGCTCCGGCGCGGTCGGCCACCAGTTCAACTGCCGCAGCGACTTCGCTTTCATTTGTCAGCGGCGCATCATGCATGACAGCAATCAACCCGAGGACCTTGCCGTTGGAGGACTGCAGCGGCGTCCCGACGTAGGAGTGCGCCCCCATCTCCCGCAGCAGGCCGTCGTCAGGGAAATGATCCTGCAGATCGCATGGGTATTTGCAGCTGCCCTGGGTCAGGATGTTCTCGCAAGGAGAGCCGGCCAGGTCGTAGACCATGTTATCGGAGGGCCCGTTGTCCCAGACGGCCAATGTTTCCGCATTGCTCGAGTTGGTCCGAGGCAGCTTGCTTATGAGCACCCAGCGAACGCCGACAGCTTCGGCAATTGCCTTTGCGACCGCCGGGAAAAATGCTTCGCCGATATGACCGGCGGTCGATGTTACAAGCTGGTAGGCCGTGGCGACCGACAGCCCACTTTTCATCTCAAGCGACTCTGGAATGTTCATCTGCTCTGCCCTCTTAAAATAAACTATGCGACAGAACTCAGGCTTGCAAATAAATGTTTCTTACCCTTGTTATATCATGATGTTTTCTGAGAAGGGTCGCCGGTATCGTCTCATGTCGTTGATCGAATCCCTTGGGCGACCGACAGACTGCCGGTGCCTTTTCCCGGTTCAATCCCTAGAGACGAAGTGCATCATAAAATCGGCCTTCCGGCCCTTGCCTGCTTAACTGGAGCTTCCGCCGATGGCCCGTCTTGTCCCTTTCGCCAGATATTTTGCTCTGGCCGCTACCCTGGCAATGACATCCGCCCTGCCCGCCAACGCTCAGGAGCCAGGTGATCAGGCTGGCTTCGAGCAATTCGTGCCAAGCGCGCGGGTCCAGGCGACTTCGATCGATTACACGGTGTGGGATGATGCTCTGAAATACATGGTGTTCCGCATGGGCCGATCATCGCGCCAGGCGGCCGCTACGCCAGAGCCGGGAACCGGTTCACGGCGTACCTGGGGCCATACTTCGCGCTATCGGCTTGAAGGCAACCGGGTGATCTTCTCGTTCCTCGAACGCGACATCATCGACAGTCTGACAGCATACAAGCAGGATCTCGAGGCAACCGCCAACACGATCGATATTGCTGCCCTCCCACGTAACGAGCAACTGGCCTTCTGGATCAACCTGCACAATGCGACGGTGATCGAACAACTCGCGCAGGAATACCCGGTGCGTTCGCCGTCATTGTCGAAATTCGGTCCCGACGAAGTGCCGCTTGACGATGCTAAGGTGATCACCATCCGCGGTGTTGCGATGAGCCCGAAGGATATCCGAACCCGGATCGTCTATCCCAACTGGAGCGATCCCAAGGTCATCTACGGTTTCTTCCGTGGCGAAATCGGCGGCCCCTCGATCATGTCCGAGGCCTATACCGCTCGGAACGTGTCGCGGCTGCTCGAAGACGGTGCGCGCGATTTCATCAACAGCCTGCGCGCGGTTGAGAAGCGGGGCAGCACAATGCATGTCTCGATGATCTACCAGGAAGCAGCTCCGTTCCACTTCAACAACTGGGATGCGGACCTGCGAGCACATATTGGCCGATACGCCCGTGACGAAGTCGCCGGCATCGTCGAGACTACCGACAGGGCCGACGCTTCGCTTTATGAAACCGACATTGCCGATCTCGCCAATGGTCAGCGCGAACCGACGCTGTCTTACGTGCTGGAGGATACCGGCGGGCTGGCCGGCGCAACTCCGGCCAGCGCACGCGTCCCTCGCTCGGTAGCGCGACTGGTGCTCGAACAGCGGCGCAAGATCAACGAGCTGATCCGGCGCAAGGAATTGACCCCGAGGGTGATCGTGATCGACATGCAGAATCCGGACAAGGATGGCTACATCGTCGAATAGGCGCTGTGCCGGCGCATGGACTTGCCCTTCCGCATCTGAACGTTAGGACAGGCACCACCCGCTCTCGCACAGTTCGCGATCGCGGGGCTGGAGGGGGACAATTCGGACCATGACGCCGCAGCGGATCGGCCTTTATCTTGGTGCCATCGCGCTCTTGATCAGCATCTTCGCGCCGCCGCCGGCGGGCATGAGCCGTGAGGCTTTTATCGTTTCCGGGCTGGTCGTATTGATGGCGAGCTGGTGGATGACCGAGGCGCTGCCGCTGACAGTGACCGCGCTGATGCCGTTCCTGGTACTGCCATTCGCCGGTGTCTCCGACGCCCAGACCACGGCATCGACCTATTACTCGCCGATCCTCTTCTTGCTGCTGGGCGGCGCTTTCATCGCATTGGCAATCGAGCGGACCGGACTCCATCGGCGGCTGAGCCTTGCAATCCTGCGCGCCATTGGCACCAGCGGCGGTCAGTCGCGGCTGTTGCTGGCCTTCATGGTCAGCGCTGCGTTGTTGTCGATGATGATCTCCAACACCTCGACCGCATTGATAATGATGCCGATGGCATTGGCAGTGCTCTCGGGCGGCGGGATCGCCGCAGAGGAGCGCGAGGGACTGGCTGGTGCCCTGCCGATGGGTATCGCATTCGCGGCGAGTATCGGCGGACTCGGGACGATAGTGGGGTCGCCAACCAATGCTATCGCCGTCGGCCTGCTCGATACAACGATCGGCGTGCGAATTACCTTCGCCCAATGGACCTTGTATGGTCTGCCGATCGTTATTGTCGGCATACCGATTGCGGCAGCCATCATCGCGCGCGTGCAGAAGGTTGCCGCCCATCCATTCGACGTGGCTGGCGCGCGCGAAGCAATCCGTGTCGATCATGCCTGGTCAAGCGCGGAACGACGTTTGGTGGCCGTCGTCGCGCTGACATTCGTGATGTGGATGTCCAGTCCAATTCTGGCGGATTACCTGCCCGCCGGATCGTTGACTGACGGAACCATCGCCATCGCCGCCAGCCTGGCGCTGTTCCTCCTGCCCGATGGCACCGGACGCCCGTTGCTGGTGTGGAAGGAAGCAGACCACGCACCATGGGGTGTGATCATGATGTTCGGTGGCGGTCTGGCGCTGGCCGCTGGAATGAGCGCGAGCGGCCTTGCCGAGTGGCTCGGCAATGCGCTGCTGCCGCTGGCTGCTGTCCCGCTGGTACTGGTCGCACTGGCGATCGTCGCAATGGTCGTGCTGATCACCGAATTCGCCAGCAATGTTGCCACCGCCAGCGCCATCATCCCGGTTGTGGCCAGCCTGATCGCCGTGCTGGGGGCAGACCCGGTGCTTCTGGTCCTGCCTGCGGCACTCGCGGCGAGCTGGGGTTTCATGCTGCCAGCGGGGACCGGCCCGAACGCCATCGCATGGTCGACCGGGCACATTCGTATTGGTGCCATGGTACGCGCCGGCTTCCTGCTCGACCTCATCGGTATCGGCATGATCGTGGCAATGGTCTGGCTGATCGCGGCCCTGGTCGGCTGATTTCACATGCAACCGGTTGCGATGCGCGCCCGGGCGCGATATTCGGCGCGCAGTTCGGCCCTGGTGCAGATGCGCTCCTGCGGAGGTTAGGAGCGGGCGGCCCCGGAGCATAATCAGCCCCTGCCTTCCTGGGGGCGCCCAATTTTAGGAAGGAGTCATCTTGCGATGACCGATGCCGTCGATTCCACCGATCAACCCACCCCGCGCCGCAATCCCAAGCCCAAAAAGGCCAAACTGGCCGGGCGCGAAATGAAGCCGAGCACATTGATGATGGGGCACGGCTATGACCCGGCCCTGTCCGAAGGTTCGCTCAAGAGCCCGATCTTCCTCACCAGCACTTTCGCTTTTGAAAGCGCAGCCGCCGGCAAGCGTCATTTCGAAGGCATTACCGGTATTCGCGAAGGCGGGGCAGAAGGCCTGGTCTATTCGCGCTTCAACGCCCCCAACCAGGAAATCCTCGAGGATCGCCTGGCAATCTGGGACGGCGCCGAGGATGCACTGTCGTTCTCCAGCGGCATGACCGCGATCTGCGTGCTGATGCTGGCCTATTGCAGCGCCGGCGACGTCATCGTCCATTCCGGCCCGCTGTATGCGGCCAGCGAAGGATTTGTTGCCAAGGTTCTATCGAAATTCGGCATCACCTATGTCGACTTCCCTGCCGGCGCGACGCGCGAGGAACTGGACGCAGTGCTCAAGAAGGCCAAGACCCAGGCCGACGACCAAGGCGGCAAGGTGGCCATGGTATATCTCGAGAGCCCGGGCAATCCGACCAATGCGCTGGTCGATGTCGAGGCTGTGCGCGATGCCCGTGATGCAGTGCTCGACGCTTCATGCCCGATCGCCATCGACAACACTTTCCTCGGCCCCCTGTGGCAGCGTCCGCTGGAACACGGCGCCGATATCGTGGCCTATTCGCTCACCAAATATGTCGGGGGCCACTCCGACCTGGTGGCAGGATCGATTGCCGGAGCGAAGAAGTGGATGGACCCGGTCCGTGCACTGCGCAACACGATGGGCGGGATCGCCGATCCCAACACCGCCTGGATGCTGTGCCGCAGCCTCGAGACGGTGGAACTGAGGATGCAGCGCGCGGGCGAAAACGCCGCCAAGGTGTGCGAATTCCTCAGCCAGCATCCCAAGGTCGATGGCCTCGGCTATCTCGGCATGATCAAGGATGCCCGCCAGAAGGACATCTATGACCGCCACTGCCTGGGCGCCGGCAGCACATTCTCTTTGTTCATCAAGGGTGGCGAAGAAGAAAGCTTCCGTTTCCTCGACAATCTCAAGATCGCCAAGCTCGCAGTGAGCCTCGGCGGCACCGAGACTCTCGCCAGCCATCCCGCCAGCATGACCCATCTATCGGTTCCGCATGCGCGCAAACAAGCGCTCGGTATTACCGATAGCCTAGTGCGGATCAGCATCGGGATCGAGGATCCCGACGACCTGATCGCCGACTTCGAGCAGGCGCTCGAGGCGGTCTGACATCGCTCCTTGCGCTTGCGTCGCCGCACCACACCGCTAGGTGTCGCGCGGTGACGCAAGCAATTGGGAGCCCGATGGCCTACACTGCGAAAATCCTTCTGCTCGGTTCGGGCGAACTGGGCCGCGAATTCGTGATCTCGGCAAAGCGGCTGGGCGCATGCGTAGTTGCATGCGATTCCTACGCCGATGCGCCGGCGATGCAGATCGCCGATAGTTGCGAAGTCTTCTCGATGCTCGACGGGGCTGCCTTGCGCGCGGCAGTCCACCGGCACCGACCCGATTACGTGGTGCCCGAGATCGAGGCGATCCGCACCGAAGTGCTGGCTGAGATCGAAGCCGAGGGTTTCAATGTGGTCCCCTCGGCCCGTGCCACCCAACTGACGATGAACCGCGATGCGATCCGCGACCTGGCAGCACAGGAACTGGGCTTGGTTACCTCGCGCTATCGCTATGCCAAGAATCTCGACGAGGTCCGGGCCTCCGCCGAATTCACTGGCTTCCCGTGCGTAATCAAACCGGTGATGTCGTCGAGCGGCAAGGGGCAGAGTACGGTGCGCGATGCCGCTACGCTGGAGCAAGCATGGGATTACGCCGTCGCCAACATGCGCGGCGACCGTAACCGCGTCATCGTCGAGCAATTCATCGATTTCGATTACGAGATCACATTGCTGACCGTGCGCCACGCGGGCGGAATAACCTTTTGCCCACCGATCGGACACCGGCAGGAGCGCGGTGATTACCGCGAAAGCTGGCAGCCTGCCCCTATGTCCGAAAAAGCCCTTGCCGACGCGCAGGAAATGGCAGCCAAGGTTGTCGAGGCACTGAAGGGCAATGGCAGGGGCTACGGCCTGTTCGGGGTCGAGTTCTTCGTCAAAGGCGATGAAGTGATCTTTTCCGAGTTGTCGCCCCGCCCGCATGATACCGGCATGGTCACTTCCGTAAGCCAGAACCTGTCCGAATTCGATTTGCACACACGCGCCATCATGGGACTGCCTATCCCCGCCGAATTGCGCGCCCGGCCCGCTGCGAGTGCGGTTATCCTGGCCGATCGGGAAGGCGATCAGATCAGCTACTCGGGCCTCGCGGATGCGATGGCGGACGGTGCCGATATTCGTATCTTCGGCAAGCCGACCACCCGACCCTATCGCCGCATGGGTGTGGCACTGGCGACCGCCGGCGATATCGACACCGCACGCCAAAAAGCTGTTGCCGCAGCCGGGAATGTGCAACTCCACTACTGAACCCGGCGACCCTCGCCGTCCAGGAGAGTGCCATGAGCAAGCCAGTGTTCCTCGTCATCGGCGCCGGTGCCGGGATCGGTGGCCACGCCGCAAAACGCTTCGCTGATGGTGGTTATCACGCCGTTCTGGCTCGGCGCAGTGACGAAGAAGGGTTGCAGCGTCTGATCGGCCAGATCGGCGAGGAAGGCGGCCAAGCCAGCGGGCGCTTGCTGGATGTCTCGCTGCCCGATGCAATCGAAGACCTTGTCGAAGATGTCGAGCGCACCGTCGGCCCGATTGAGGCCGCGCTGTTCAATCTCGGAGCGCAAATCGGTAACCGACCGATTGCCGATACCTCGCTCAAGGCATTCGAAATGGGCTGGAGGCTCGCGACATTCGCGCCGTTCCGTCTCGCCAAGGCGTTGCTTCCGCGCATGGCCGAGCGTGGTCAGGGCACTTTGCTTGTCACCAGCGCGACCGCTGCAATGCGGGGAAATTCAGGGCAGGCGAGCCATTCCGCTGCAATGGGCGGGCGCCGAATGCTGTGTCAGGCACTTAATGCCGAGTTCGCCAGCGCGGGCGTGCATGTCGCGCACATCGTCATCGATGGCGCTGTCGATGCGCCGGACACGCTCGGCAAGATGCTGGGCGACAATTTCGAAGCCTACAAGGCGTCCAAGGGCGAGGATGGCGTGCTCGACCCGGCAGCCATTGCTGAAACCTATTGGCACCTTGCCCATCAACCGCGCAGCGCCTGGACCCACGAGCTCGATCTTAGACCATGGACCGACACGCCGTGGTGGAACGATAATCCGTAGCGGTTCTCGCCGGACCTAGCCTTTCCACTCGCGCCGTTCCTCGGCGGCTTTGAGAACCTCGTAGGCCAGCTGGAGCTTCTGGAACTCCTCGGCAGCGTCGGCATCGTTGGGCTTTACGTCTGGATGCACGGCCTTGGCCTTCACCCGCCAGGCGCGCTTGATTGCGCTGAAATCGGCATCGGCTTCGAGGCCGAGGACCTCGAGCGCACGCATCTCGTCGCCCGCCCGCGAACCATCGCCCGACCCTGCCCAGCCGTAATGCGACGCCTCGGCATAGCCCGCGCTTTCGGCCTGCTCGGTCTTGGTGCGGGCCGCTTTCTCGGCCTTGTCGAGGCCTTCGAAATAGTCCCATTTGGAATTGTATTCGGCAGCATGCTTCTGGCAGAAATGCCAGCGTTCAGGACTGTTGGGAGCCTTGGGGGCTGGACAATTGCCCGGCTCGTCACAGCCATGACGGTCGCACAGCCGCACGCTCGCAGCCTCGCGCGAAGCTTCATAGCCACGCCAGCGGGGGAAGCCCCAGTCATTTGAACGGCGCGCTTTAGCCACGGGTTGTCGGCAATGCAGTTGGTCGGGCGATCATGACGGTCAATCTAGGTGCTCTTGCGAGCCAAGGGAAGTTCGGGAACAAGTTGCAAAACGAAATGTTGCAGTGCAATAGATCCTTAATCGATGTGCGCTAGCAGCACAACCAAAGCTGAGACGAGAACACAATGTACCGCCAGATGAGCCATCAACTGCGATTTGCGAGCATAGTCAGTGTCCTGACGCTCGCACTTTTTGCCGTGACCGCCGGGTCGCTTTCCGGGTCGAGAGACTATCCCGAGGTCGGAACTCCCCTCGCAATCTCGGCAATTTTTTCACGATAGCGGACCGACCCTCGCACATGGCGAGGATCGGTCCGACTCGTTTATTCTGTGGGCTCTAGTTGATGACCACGGTTACCGCGCGGCGGTTCTGTGCCCATGCTTCGGCAGTCGAAGCGGTCGCCACCGGGCGTTCTTCGCCATAGCTAACGGTTGAGACGCGGCTGGCTGCGACCCCCAGACTGACGAGATAGTTCTTCGCCGCATTGGCCCGGCGTTCAGCCAGCGCGAGGTTGTAATCGCGCGTGCCGCGTTCGTCGGCATGGCCTTCGATCGTGACAGAGACATTGGGATATTGCGAAAGATACTGTGCCTGTGTCTGCAGGGCAGCGGCATCCGCACTATCGATATTGAAGCGGTCGGTATCGAAGAAAATTACGTTCTGACCATTAACGGCGCGAACGAAATGTTCCTGTGAACCCACCGCAGGTCCGGCCGGGGCCTGGACCGGAGCAGTTGTCACCGGACCAGGGCCCGGCGGCAGCTCTTCGGGAGCCTTTGATTTGCAAGCGGCAAGACTGGTCGTTCCGGCCAGCAGGACAATAGCAGCAAATTTCATGTTCATGACTTTTTCCTCACCAAAAAACTGGCTGCCCCCAGGTTCTACGATGCGACCCGTTCCCTGTTTTCGTCAGTATCAATTCAACGCTCTTACGGTAGAATCGGTCCCCAAGCAGGATCCGAAGCATCGACAGGTGTCTCCAGCCGGCGCATGTTCTCGCCGGTCAGATCGACCTGGTAAAGCGCCGTACGCCCCGAATTCCGCTCGGTGCGGAAGAACTGGATGATACGGCCATTGGGCGCCCATGTGGGCGCTTCGTCCTGCCAGCCGTTGGACAGCTTGCGGAAGTTGCGCCCGTTCGGGCTCATCACGGCGATGTTGAAGTCACCGGGAATGTAGGTGAAGGCGATCTGGTCGCCGCGCGGGCTCCATTCGGGCGTAGCAGCCCGGCCCCCGAAGAAACTGATCCGCCGCTGGTTCGAACCATCGGCGTTCATCACATAGATCTGCTGGGTGCCCGAACGATCGCTTTCGAAAACGATCTGGCTGCCATCGGGCGAGTAGGACCCGCCGACATCAATACCAGGCTCAGTCGTCAGACGCACGCTCGGCCCACCCTCGGCGCTGACACGGTAGACATCGGTATTGCCGTTGACCGCCATCGAATAGAGGATCCACTTGCCGTCGGGACTCCAGCGCGGGGCGAAGGTCGGGTTAGTGCTCTGCGTGACAAGCTGCTGCTGACCAGTGCCGATATCGTAGATGTAGATGCGCGGATTGCCGTCGACATAGCTGAGATAGAGCAGCCGGCGGTAATCGGGCGAATAACGCGGCGTCAGGGCGGTTGCCCGGCCGGTGGTTATGAAGCGATGGTTGGCTCCATCGCTGTCCATAATCGCCAATCGCTTTGTGCGGTTATCCTTTGGTCCAGTTTCCGCAATATATGCGATACGACTGTCGAAGAACGGGCTCTCCCCGGTCAGGCGCGCGTATACCAGGTCCGAGCATTTGTGCGCAGCCCGCCGCCAATCGGCCGGCGGCACGACCCACCCGCTGCGCGCGAGTTCGTCCTTGAGCGCCATGTCGTAGAGATAGCAGCCAACAATCAGCTTGCCGTCATCACGCGCACGAACATAGCCATGCACGAGCATCTCCGCCCCGCGGCTCGACCAGGTGCTCCACTGCGGATCGGTGATATGCGGGAAGCTCGGGCGCGGCAGGCTGTCCGGGCCGGTCGGCTTGAACAGGCCGTTGTTTCGCAAGTTGTTGGTGATGACCCGCGCCAGCTCGACACCGAGCGCCGAGGTGCCGCTGGCATTGGCCGGTGTCGAAACGTCGCGATCTGCGGCAAACGCGGGAATGGCGATGCCCACATCGTCACCGCCCAGCGTGCCGACCACGGTCTCGCGCCCGATGGCGTCGCTGCCGCTGGCAGTCTGCGCTGCCGGTCGGGGTTCACCGCTCGGCTCTACGGTAGTGACTTCATCCTGCGCCAGCGCGGGGCCGGAGAGGCCAAAGGCGAGAAGGGCTGAGATAGTGATCGAGAATCGCATATCTATTGTTTCCTGAATTCGAACTCGTAGGAGCTCCAAAGATCATATCGATCTTCGGGAAGACCATCAAAGGTTCCGACCAGCCGCAAGGCCCTGACAGCACATTCGCTGAAGCGGCCTACCTGGGCCGCATTGCTGGCGTTTTCGCCCGAAATCCTCGGCGTACCGATCGAACTGACGCGGCCGTTGCGATCCATCCGGAAGCTGACGATTGCGCGCAGTTCATCAATATCGAGACCCGAGACACGGCAATTGTTCCAGTGCGGCGCGACCTGCGCACCGATGCTGACTTTGATATCGGCCTTGACCGAGGCGGTGCTGCCCGTCCCGCTGCCATTACCGAATGCGCCGTCAAAGCCGGTATCGCTGCGTCCCGTGCGCTGGCCTGCCTCCGACCCGCGCGAAGTTTCCCGCGCAGTCGATTTCGCAGGCTGGCGCGCCGGGGTCGGCTCGCGCTTGGGGGGGCTGGCTTCACGCACCGGTTGCGTCGTGCGGGCAGTGCGGCGTGGCTCGGGCGGGGTTTCGACCGGACGCTCGACTTCGCGCACCGGCTCGGCAAGCGGCTCAGGCGGCGCAATATCCGGCGTCTCGGTAATCGTGGGTGCATCGGGAGTGCCAAGCGCGATGGAACCGCCGGCTTCCTCATAACCGTCCGCAAGCGTAACTGTCACCGCGCCATCGCCACCGAAAGTCACGCGCTTGTCACGCTGGACCTGCCACAGCAGTGCCGCCACCAGTAACAGGTGCAGCACAACTGCGACCCCGAGACCGAGGCCATCTTCGCGGCGAAGGGCGGGTTGGTCCATCATTGCCGAGAGCTATGGCTGTTCGTCTGAACCGCTGGTGACCAGCGAGATGGCATTGAAACCGGCCCGGTTAAGCTCTCCCATCACCGCCATTACCCGGCCATAGTCGAGCGTACGGTCTGCACGCAGGGTCACCTGTGGCGGCGCCCCTTCCGAATCCATCGGAATAGCGGCCAGGGAATCGGCCAGTTGTCCGGGGATTTGCGGGGCGTCGTCGATATAGATTGCGCCGTCGCCTGCGATCGAGATCGTCACCGTCTCAGGCTCGTCCGGAAGCGCATTGGCACGGCTTTCCGGCAATTCGACCGGCACGCCGGAATTGAGCAACGGAGCAGTGACCATGAAAATGATCAGCAGCACCAGCATAACGTCGACAAACGGTGTGACGTTGATTTCGGCCATCGGCGCGCGGCGGCTGTTGCGCCCGCGACTTGAGGCAAGGACACCCATCGCCATGATTATATGCGCTCCAGCTCACGGCTGAGGTTGGCGTGAAACTTGTCGGCAAAACGCTGCAGGCGCGCCTCAAACATATTCACCGCATTGCTGAAGCGGTTGTAGGCAATGACCGCGGGAATGGCGGCAAACAAACCGATTGCGGTGGCGAACAGCGCCTCCGAAATACCCGGTGCGACAACCGCCAGCGAACTGCTTTCCTGCACCCCGATCTGGAAAAAGCTGTTCATGATACCCCAGACCGTCCCGAACAAGCCGACAAAGGGGGCGACCGAACCTGTGGTGGCGAGGAAATTGAGCCGCCCGGCCAGCGAATCAGCTTCTTCGGCCACCTGGCTCGAAAGCGCCGCCGCCATCCGGTTGGACGCCGCCTCGCGGTCTTTCAGCCCGCGCGTGGTCGAACGCTTCCATTCGCTCATCGCCGCTCTGGCGACGCGTGCCGAGGGAACGTCCTTTTGCTGGTGCACCGCCATGACCGATTCAAAGTCATCGGCCTGCCAGAACTCGCGCTCGAAATCGTTGGAGCGGCGACGAACTGTGCCGATCCGCAGCGAGAAGCCGATGATGATCATCCAACTCCAGATCGAGGCAAGGATGAGGCCGATCATGACTAGCTGGACGACGATATCAGCATCGAGAAACAGCTGCAGCGGGTTCAGATGACCGACATTTGCAGTTGCGGCAAGAATTGGCAGGTTCATTCAGAAATGTCCTCGGACAGAACAGGTTGGAAGGCTTGGCGCCATGCAGCCGGCTGGCGTCGTGGGCGGCCATCGGGGGCGACGAATCCGACACGGAAAGTCGCCTCGGTCAGCAGGTCGTCGCCCCGATAGGCACGCTGATGCATGGTAACAGATGCAGCACCCAGCTGCGTACAAAGAGTACGGATCACAATATCATCGTCGAGCAGCGCGGGGCGCAGATATTTGAGCTTCAAATCAGCGACGGCATAGGCACCCTCGCCCGCCTCGATGGCGGCTCGCTGGTCGATGCCGAGCAGTCGCAAGATGTCCGAGCGCGCACGCTCGAACCAGCGCAGATAGTTGGCGTGATAGGTGACGCCCGAAAGATCGGTGTCTTCATAATAGACCCGCACCGCATACAGGTGCACAGCGCCATCGAACACGCCGCCAGGAGGAGTGGGTTCTATCATTTCGAGGGGCCACCTAGCGCAGCAAGGATTCGCTGCAAAGCGCCCATTGTGCTGACTTACCTGAACGGCGGCTAAACGATTCACCGCTGCGATGAAACGAGGCGTGCAGTTGCCTCAACCGCGCCGGGCAATCATCGGCCCCAGCGGCTGTCCGCCGAAGATATGCACGTGGAGATGCGGCACTTCCTGGCCGCCATGCGCACCGACATTGGCCATCATCCGGTAGCCGGGTTCGACCAGTCCCTTCATCCGCGCAACTTCGCCCACTGCGCGCACGAACCCGCCAATTTCGGCGTCGGAGGCCGCGGCGGAAAAATCGTCCCAGCTGACATAGCGCCCCTTCGGAACCACCAGAATATGGATTTCAGCCTGCGGATTGATGTCCTCGAACGCATAGGCCCAATCGTCCTCATAGACCTTGTTCGAAGGAATCTCGCCGCGCAGGATCTTGGCGAAGATATTATTGTCATCGTAAGGCTGTGTGGCATCGATCGGCATGGGGTTACGACTCCTTGGGGGTCCTGCTCGCCTTTTCTTCCAGGCCCGACACGCCATGACGACGGTCGAGTTCTGCAAAAACGTCTGACAAGGAAACACCGCGTGCCTGCAACAGGACCAGCAGGTGGAAAATCAGGTCGGCGCTTTCGCCTACGAGGTCGCCCTTCGCTCCTGTCAGAGCGGCGATTACTGTTTCCGTCGCCTCCTCGCCCACTTTCTGCGCGATTGCAGCCACGCCCTTGGCATTGAGCTTGGCAACATAGCTTTCGTCCGGTTTGGCACTGCTACGGTCGGCTATCACGGCTTCGAGACGGGTCAGGGTGTTCATGGCGCGGGCATGAAGGTCCGCAGTGCCTTCCGTCAAGCCGGGAAGCGAGGGATCACTGGCGCGCTGGCAGGCCAGCGGCGCGCAAGGCCTGGTGCGCCTCGGCGATGGTGTGCGTGCCAAAATGAAAAATCGAAGCCGCCAGCACGGCGCTGGCATGGCCTTTTGTCACGCCCTCGACCAGGTGATCTAGCGTGCCGACGCCGCCGCTGGCGATCACGGGTACCGATACGCTGTCGGCAATGGCGCGGGTCAGGAGCAGGTCGTATCCGGCCTTGGTCCCGTCGCCGTCCATCGAGGTGACCAGCAGTTCGCCCGCGCCAAGATCGGCAATCTGCTCGGCATATTCGATGGCGTCGATGCCGGTTGCCTGCCGTCCGCCGTGGGTGAAAATCTCCCACTGGCCCTCACCCACCTTGCGCGCATCGACGCTGGCAACGACGCACTGGCTGCCGAAACGCTGCGCCACGTCGGCCACCAGTTCGGGCCGGGCCACCGCGGCGCTGTTGATCGCGACTTTGTCCGCCCCTGCCAGCAGCAGCGCACGCGCATCCTCGACTGATCGAACTCCGCCGCCGACAGTCAGCGGCATGAAGCACACCTCTGCCGAGCGGCGGACCACGTCCAGCAGTGTTCCGCGCCCTTCATGGCTGGCGGAAATGTCGAGGAAACACAGTTCATCCGCGCCCGCCTGATCGTAGGCCCGGGCCTGCTCGACCGGATCGCCAGCGTCCTTCAAGTCGACGAAATTCACACCCTTGACCACGCGGCCATCGGCGACGTCGAGGCAGGGAATGACACGGATGCGGACGGTCATTCCCGCGCGCCCATCGCAATTGCTGCCGCCAGGTCCAGCCGCCCTTCATAGAGTGCGCGGCCCGTGATCACGCCTTCGATCCCCTCATGCGCGTGGAGCGAGAGGATATGGATGTCGTCCAGCCCCTTGACCCCGCCGCTGGCAATTACAGGCAGGTCGGTCTGGCGCGCCAGCTCTACCGTGGCATCGACGTTGCAGCCTTTCAGCAGACCGTCGCGTCCGATATCGGTGAACAGCAGGCTGGCAACGCCTGCATCCTCGAACCGCCGGGCCATGTCGATCACGGGCACATCGGAAACCTCCGCCCATCCCTCGGTCGCAACCATGCCGTTCTTGGCATCGACCGCGACGACGATGCCGCCTTCCCATTCGCGCGCCATGTCCTTGACGAATTGCGGGTGCTTGAGCGCGGCCGAGCCGATCACTATCCGGGCCACGCCGAGATTGAACCAGCCCTCGACCGCCGCAGCATCACGGATCCCGCCGCCCAGTTGAACATAGCCGGGAAACTCCTCGACGATAGCCTCGACTGCCTGCGCATTGCGGCTCTCGCCGGCGAATGCACCATCGAGGTCGACCACGTGCAAGTGCTCGGCTCCGGCCTCGGCAAACAACATCGCCTGCGCTGCAGGATTATCGCCATAGACGGTGGCGCGGTCCATATCGCCCTCGGCCAGCCGGACGACTTCGCCGCCCTTCAAGTCAATGGCG
>SHLU01000121.1 GCA_004282995.1 Sphingomonadaceae bacterium | reverse complement strand
GCCGCCGAAGCCGCCGTCGAAGCGATCGCCGGTGGGCGCGAGCACGATGCGCTCGACAGCTATGACGCCAATTTGCGCGACAGCTGGATCGCGACCGAGCTAAAGAAGGTCAAGAACGCGCAGCCTGCTGTCGCAAAGTTCGGCGGCGATGTCGGCACGGTCCTGGCCGGGGTCGACATGTGGATGCGCCAGCTCAAGATCGGCCTGCCGATTACGATGAAGCACGAGCCTGATTATACCCATACCGGCCGCGCCGATATCTTTGCCAAGATCGATTATCCCAAGCCCGATGGCGAGATCACTTTCGATCGGCTGACCAACGTTGCTTACAGCTATACCAACCATGCCGAGGACCAGCCCTGCCACCTCAAGGTCAAGGACTGGGAACTACAGAAGGAAAGCGAGCTCAAGGTCTATGGCGGACCATCGGAGCGCTATTGTCCGGCAGGTGTCTATGAATGGCTGGTCGACGAAGACAGCGGCGAGCCGAAGTTCCAGATCAATTCGCAGAACTGCGTCCACTGCAAGACCTGCGATATCAAGGATCCGAACCAGAATATTGAATGGACCACGCCCGAAGGCGGGGGCGGGCCGAACTATCCGAATATGTGATCGCGGCGATCGCGTTTCTCAAACTACCGGGAATTGTATCCAGTGACGCTGGTCGAAACCGCCTACGCCAAGATCAATCTGGCGCTGCATGTCCGAAGGCGGCGTGAAGATGGATACCATGAGCTCGAGACTTTATTCGCATTCGTCGACAGCGGTGATGTGCTGACGGCGCGGCGAGCTGAGCTGGACACGGTTAGAACTTTTGGCGAGTTTGCCGTTCAACTTACTGATCCGTTTGATAACATCGTAGCTAAGGCACTTTCCGCGCTACCGCATTCGGGGGGCTTGGATGTCGATCTAAAAAAGAACCTGCCGGTCGCAGCGGGGTTGGGCGGAGGTTCTGCCGATGCCGGGGCTATTTTCCGGATCATCGAGCAATGGCACGGACTTCCCGGCGACTGGCGAGACCGGGCCGCGAAGCTGGGGGCTGACGTTCCCGCATGTGTCCGAAGCGTCGCATGCATTGGCCGTGGCACGGGCACCGATCTGGAACCCATTGCCAATGACCTTGCCGGCGCGGCCGTCTTGCTGGTCAATCCCCGCCAGCCGCTTTCGACTGGACAGGTGTTTGCCGCCTGGGATGGAGTTGATCGCGGACCGATGCCTTCGGGAACTGTTGAAGAGATAGCGGTCGGTGGGCGTAACGACCTAGAAGCTGCGGCCATCTCGTGCTGTCCGGACGTTGCTGATGTTCTTGAAACACTACGTGAAACCGAGGCGTTTCTCGCGCGTATGTCGGGTTCGGGCGCGACCTGTTTTGCGCTTTTCCGCAGTGATGACGTCATGCGCAAAGCCGCAAAAAAGCTATCAATCGCGCATCCCCGCTGGTGGCAGATGCAAGGAAGCCTTCGATGATCCTCGACGATAATCCGTACCGCCAGGTGGGCGAGCCGGTTCCCGGCAAGATCGTGTGCGTGGCGGATCACGCATCGACCTATGTACCCGACGACATCGAGCTTGGCATCGACCAGGCCCTGCTCGAAACGCATATCGGTTACGATATCGGCACCATGGGCATCGCCGAACGGCTTGCGCGGCGCCACGGCATTCCGGCTCATATCGCCTGCGTCAGCCGCCTCGTGTGCGACCTTCATCGCCGCGAGGACGAAGCCGGTGTCATGCCCACCACCAGCGATGGGCACCTGATCGCCGGCAATATCGGCGCCGACCTCGAAAACCGCCTGGAGAAATATTACCGGCCCTATCACGCTGCGCTTGCGGACTGGCTCGAGGCTGCAAAGCCCGAACTGATCGTGGCGCTGCACAGTTTCACGCCCGAACTGGAAACAAGCGCGGAGGAACGGCCGTGGGAGGTTGCGCTGCTCTACAACCAGGACGACAGCGCCGCCCGTCACGCCATCCGCCTGTTCGCCGAAGAGGGGCTGACCGTTGGCGACAATCAGCCCTATTCGGGCAAGCAGCTCAATGCGACCATGGATCGCCACGCCGAGGCGCATGGGCGACCTTATCTCACGATCGAAATTCGGCAGGATCTGATCACGACCGAGGCTGAGCAGGCACGCTGGGCGGCGCTGATCGCCGATGTCGCCAATCGCACCGCCTTGGCGCTGAAGGGTGTCTAGGGCGCGCTAAAGCCTGTGTGCGCTTGAATAAAGCCTTCAATCCGGCGAAAGCTGGGGCAACGGGAGGTTCAAACGCGTGACGCAGAAATTCGACAAATCCAGGCTGCCCAGCCGCCATGTCTCGGTTGGCCCCGAGCGTGCTCCGCACCGATCCTATTACTATGCAATGGGCCTCACCGAAGAGGACATCGCGCGACCCTTCGTCGGTGTCGTCAGTGCGGGCAATGACAGCGCACCGTGTAACACGACACTCGACGCGCAGGCAGATATCGCGCGCCGGGGCGTCGAAGAAGGTGGCGGCATGCCGCGGCGATTCAACACGATTACCGTCACTGATGGCATCGCGATGGGCCACCAGGGCATGAAGAGTTCGCTGGTCAGCCGCGAGGTCATTGCGGATTCGGTCGAGCTGTCGGTGCGCGGACATTGCTATGATGCGCTGGTTACCTTTGCCGGTTGCGACAAGAGCCTGCCGGGCATGATGATGGCGATGTTGCGCCTCAACGTACCGTCGATCTTCGTTTATGGCGGATCGATCCTGCCAGGCCGGTTCCACGACAAGGACGTGACCGTGGTCGATGTGTTCGAAATGGTCGGCCAGCATGCGGCGGGCAATTGCCCGCTCAAAGAACTTACCGCGCTGGAGAAGGTCGCTTGCCCGGGACACGGCGCGTGCGGGGGCCAGTTTACCGCCAACACCATGGCATGTGTCGGCGAGGCCATCGGATTATCTCTACCAAACAGTAATATGACACCTGCTCCTTACAAGTCTCGCGAGGAGATTGCAGTTGCAGCCGGGCGACAAGTGATGACGTTGCTTGAAAACAATCTGCGGCCGCGCGACATCTGCACACGGTCCGCCTTCGAAAATGCGGCGCGGGTCGTGGCAGCCACTGGCGGCTCGACCAATGCCGCTCTACACCTGCCCGCGATGGCCAACGAATGCGGCATAGAGTTCGATCTTTTCGACGTCGCCGAGATTTTCAAATCAACGCCATACATCGCGGATCTTAAGCCAGGCGGACGCTATGTCGCAAAGGATATGCATGAAGCGGGCGGCGTATACATGGCGATGAAGACGTTGCTCGACGGTGGTTTTATCGATCCCGAGCCGATGACCGTCACTGGCAAGACACTGGGCGAGAATATCGACGAGATCACATGGAATCCGGATCAGAAGGTTTTTTACGAGGTGTCGCGCCCGATCACACCTACTGGCGGTGTCGTCGGCCTGAGGGGCTCGCTCGCTCCCGAAGGTGCGATCGTGAAGGTCGCAGGCATGGACCGGTTGCAGTTCAGCGGACCCGCGCGCGTGTTCGATTGCGAGGAGGACGCATTCAGCGCGGTCGAGAAGCGAGATATTGCCGAAGGCTGCGTGATCGTGATCCGTTACGAAGGCCCCAAGGGAGGCCCCGGGATGCGCGAAATGCTCGCCACGACCGCGGCGCTGTATGGCCAAGGCATGGGTGAGAAGGTTGCGCTGATCACCGACGGACGATTCTCAGGCGCAACCCGGGGGTTTTGCATCGGCCATGTCGGTCCCGAAGCGGCCGATGGCGGCCCGATTGCGCTGGTGGAAGACGGTGACACGATCACGATCGATGCGGTCGCAGGGACAATCGATCTCGATGTCGATTCCGCAATACTCGACGAACGTCGCAAGGTTTGGCGGCCCCGGACAAATGACTACCAGGCGGGTGCGCTCTGGCGTTATGCTCAAGGGGTGGGGCCAGCGTACCAGGGTGCGGTGACCCATCCCGGCGCCAAGGCAGAGCGACATGTTTATGCGGACATTTAACCCCTTGGTGCTCGCGTCTTGCCTGGCCGCGTGTTCGGGCGGCGAAGCGGTGGACGAAACTGCGGTCGAACCGGGCGACCAGAAGCTTGTCTGTGCCATCGGGTCGGGTGCGGAATTGACCGACAGCTGCACATTGCAACTAGTCGAGCGGGACGGGACGGCCATCTATCGTGTCAATCATCCCGGCGGCGGATTTCGCCTGTTCGAGCTGGCTGGAGATGGCAGCGGCCTCGTGCCGCACGATGGTGCCGAAGGGGCTGCGAACAGGCTCGAAGGTGATCAGCTCGAGGTCCAGGTAGGCAAGGATCGCTATCGTTTCCCGGCGCGGTTCGATGCACAGTAAATCCGTTCGTGACCAAGTGCTGACTGTCGCACAGATGCAGATGGCGGAACGCGATCTGATCGACGCGGGCATCACGGTAGACGAACTGATGCGGCGAGCAGGCGAGGGGGCTGCCGGCTGGGTGTGGCGCCTAGCCGCCGGGCGCCCGGTCACTGTTTTGTGCGGTCCCGGCAACAACGGCGGCGATGGCTATGTGATCGCAGCCGAAATCGCGAAGCGCGGTGCCGATGTGAAAGTGGTGGCACCCATCGCTCCCGCTACCGATGCGGCACGCAATGCTGCAAGAAATTTCAACGGTTCCGTCTCTGATTTGTCGAGCAAGTCTCATGGGGAGGTGTTGGTCGACTGTCTCTTTGGCAGCGGTCTTACACGCCCGCTTTCAGACCCGCTAGACAAGTTGCTGGGCGAGCTGTGGAATTCACATCGCAAGCGCATCGCTACCGACCTCGCGAGCGGCGTCGCGGCCGATACCGGTAAATTGTTGGCAGCGGATGCGGAGCTGCGGGTCTACGACATGACCATTGCTCTCGGAGCATGGAAGCGCGCGCACTGGACCGGGCCTGCTGCGTCCCATTGTGGTCGCAAGGTGCTGGTCGATATCGGGATTGAGAACCAATCCGTGCACGAACAAGCCTTTGCGCGCCCCAAGATCGAGCCATTGCCGAGGGAAACACACAAATACAGGCGCGGACTTGTGGCTGTGGTTGCCGGCGAGATGCCTGGGGCGGCGACGCTTGCAGCGATTGCTGCAATGGGGGCGGGCGCTGGCTATGTGAAATTGTTGGGCGATGGTCCCTTCAATGGCCTGCCAGCCGATCTCGTTACCGATACCGGTTTGCTGTCAGACAGTCTCGCGGACGATCGGATCGATGCAGTCCTGGTGGGACCCGGGCTCGGTCGGTCGTCCATCGCCCGGGACCGGGTCTGCGCGGTGCTCGAAAGCGATCGTCCGGCGGTGCTCGACGCAGATGCACTCATGCTGCTCGATCCAGACCTTCTCGAAGGCATGGATACGAGCCAGATTGTCATCACCCCGCATGAAGGCGAACTGGCCACGCTCTGTTCCTCCTTTGGAGTGCAAGGAACAGACAAACGTAGCCGCGCTCGGGACCTCGCCGAAGCCACCGGGTTGACGGTTCTGGCCAAGGGGCCGGACACGATCCTGTGCGCGGAGCAGGAAGTCGGTTATTTCCCGCGCGGCTCGCAGTGGTTGTCGGTTGCGGGGAGCGGCGATGTGCTGGCTGGGATAGTCGCCAGTCGGCTTGCTGCCGGACATGGCGATCCTTTGGTCGCTGCCGGCGAGGCTGTGTGGATCCATCACGCGGCTGCGCGACATGCAGGCGTGGCTTTTTCGGCCAGCAAGCTGGCGCATAGTGTATCGAGCGCCTACGCGACCTTCCTGTGAGCAATCCGAATGAAATTATCCGCATCGCCGCGCGAGGCGATGGTGTGACTGCCGATGGGCGCCACGCGACCGGCGGCGTGCCGGGCGATATTCTGCAATCTGACGGATCGCTTAGTCCCGGAACGCATCGCGCCGAGCCGCCCTGCCGCCACTTCGCCAGCTGCGGTGGCTGCCAGTTGCAGCATGTCGACGAGGCGGCGTTGGCGCAGTTCGTGACCGAACGTGTGACCTACGCAGCCGAAGGCCAGGGTATCGTGCCCGCTACGGTCCTGCCCGCCCATCTTTCACCGCCGCAGGCGCGTCGGCGGGCGACGCTGCACGCCACAAAGCGGGGAAAGTCGGTCGAGATCGGTTATCGTGAAGGGCGGTCGCACAAGATAGTCGATCTGGCCGAATGTCCAGTTATGCGCCCCGAGCTTTTTGCTCTCGTCCACCCGCTGGGCGAGTTGCTGCAAAGTTGGGAGGGGCGATTGGCTGCCGATATCGAGCTTGCGTCGATCGATCAGGGCGCCGTCTGCACGATCAAGGGCCTGCGCGCCGAAAACCTTGCTCAGACCGAAGCACTGCTAGATTTCTCCCGCGACCAGGGTTTGGCGAGGTTGTCTGTCGATGATGGATACGGCCCAGAGACCGTGTGGGAGCCCGAACCTGCCACCGTAACCTTGGGCGGAGTAGCTGTGACCTTCCCCGCCGAAGGTTTCCTCCAGGCAACGCAGGATGGCGAAGCGGCACTGGTGGAGGCGGCGCGCGAATGGCTGGCGGGCTATTCGCCGATCGCCGATCTGTTCGCCGGGCTTGGCACCTTCGCGCTCGCCTTGGCCGATCCGGGCAAGGTTCTGGCGGCTGAGGCATCACGCGACGTGCATCTGGCCTGTCAGGCTGCGGCGCGGATGGCCGGCAAGCCAGTGTTCGCCCAGCACCGCGACCTGTTTCGCAACCCCTTGATGGCGGATGAGATCGGCAAGTTCGGCGCGGTGCTGCTCGATCCCCCCCGTGCCGGCGCGCGCGAACAGATCGAACAGATCGCCGACAGCACGATTGGCCGGGTGGTTTACGTCAGTTGCAATCCGGCCAGCTGGGCCAAGGATGCCAAGCGGTTGGTCGATTCCGGTTTCAAGCTGGAGGCGGTCAAACCCGTGGGCCAGTTTCGCTGGTCGACCCATGTCGAATTGGCGAGCCTGTTCACCCGCTGATTATCTGCGCAAGACCTGCAGGATTGATTTTTCGAGCCAGGCACGTGCGTGATCTTCAGCGAATGCGTGGCTGGCACCTTCGCAGCGATGGATGCGGCCATCGTTCGGGTCCCAGGCATTCTCGAAGACCTGGGCCGTCCGGTCGGCGCCGGCGAGCACTATACGGACTTCACCGCGGAACCGGGCCAGTCCTGCTTCCATTCGTTGTGTCAGCCCGCTTGGCGCCAATTTCTTCTTCGAAGCTGTCCGCAAACCTTTGAAAAGCTTTATGATATTAACACCGCCGGTCAGGAGACGCAGGAG
>SHLU01000120.1 GCA_004282995.1 Sphingomonadaceae bacterium | reverse complement strand
GGCGCTGCTGGCGGATGTGGCGCAGATGGTAGCGGCGCAGAAGGCTTCGCAATAGCGAACATTTGCGCAACGGCACGCTTGCACCAGACCGCCCCCGCGCCTACCTGCCCCGGCCTATGGCACAGCCACCGATACTCAGTTGGGAAGGTCTCGGCCTGCAGCAGGGCGGACGCAGGCTGCTGGGTGGGCCGGATCGCGAGGATCTCGACCTGCACATCGGCCCGCGAGACCGGTTGGCTCTGATCGGACGCAACGGCGTCGGCAAAACAACGCTGTTCCGCCTGATCGAGGGCCGGATCGAGGCCGACCGCGGTATCCGCAAGGTCAAACCGGGTACGCGTATCGTGGTGCTCGAACAGGACCCGGATCTTTCGGGCTACACCACATTGATGGATTGGGCCTTGTCGGGAGAGCACGCGCCGCAACCGCACGAGGTCGAGGCCATCGCCAGCCAGCTTGGTATCGACATGACGACCGCCACAATTGGGGCGAGCGGCGGTGAACGGCGGCGAGCCGCCATCGCCCGCGCTCTCGCGCAGGATCCCGACCTCTTGTTGATGGACGAGCCGACCAATCATCTCGATCTCTCGGCAATTGAATGGCTCGAAAGCTGGCTTGAACGGTACAAGGGCGCGTTTGTGGTCATCAGCCACGACCGCACGTTCCTCAAGCGCCTGACACGGGCGACGCTGTGGCTCGACCGCGGCATCATCCGGCGCAAGGAGGTCGGCTTCGGCGGCTACGAAGCGTGGGAAGCGCAGGTCTATGCCGAGGAAGCCCGCACTGCCGAGAAGCTCGATGCGAGACTGAAACTCGAGGCACACTGGCTCGAGCGCGGCGTGACCGCGCGGCGCAAGCGCAACCAGGGCCGGCTTGAGGCACTGCACAAGATGCGCGCCGCCCGTGCAGCGATGATCGACACCTCCGGCCAGGCCAAGCTCAGACTGGCAGTTGAGGAAGACTTCAAGTCCAAGTCGGTGATCGTCGCCGACAAGATCAGCAAGACCTACGACGATCGAACTGTAATCAAGCCGTTTTCGCTGCGTATCCAACGCGGCGACCGGATCGGGATCGTCGGGGCCAACGGAGCGGGCAAGACCACGCTGCTCAAGATGCTGACGGGCGAACTGGAACCAGACAGTGGCACGGTCGAGATCGCGCGGACGCTCAGCGGGGTGATGATCGACCAGCAGCGCAGCCTGATGGAGCCCGATATCACCGTTCGCCAGGTACTGGCAGAAGGCGGCGACTGGATCGACGTACGCGGCAATCGCAAGCATGTGCAGGGCTACCTAAAGGAGTTCCTGTTCGACCCCGGAATCGTCGATACCAAAGTCGGCATATTGTCGGGCGGCGAGAAGTCGCGACTGTTGCTGGCACGCGAATTCGCCCGCAAATCGAACCTGCTGGTACTCGACGAGCCGACCAACGACCTCGACCTTGAAACGCTCGACCTGCTGCAGGAGGTTATCGCCGATTACGAAGGCACTGTCCTGATCGTCAGCCACGATCGCGACTTTCTCGACCGTACCGTGACACTGACCCTCGGCCTCGACGGCAGTGGCAATGTCGACATCGTGGCTGGAGGCTACGAAGACTGGGAGGCGAAACGCACCCGCCCGATCGTCGGCAAGGCGAGGAAGGAAGACAAGGCTCCACCGGCAGCCACGCCGCCACCGCCAAAATCGGCCAAGCTATCCTACCGCGACCAGCGCGATTACGAGCTGTTGCCGTCCCGGATCGAAGAACTGGAAACCGCGATCCGGAAGGGCGAGGCGATCTTGTCCGATCCTGACCTCTACGCCAGCGATCCGCAGAAATTCGCCAATATTTCAAAGGGCGTGGAGAATGCCCGGATGGAGAAGGACGCAGCCGAAGAGCGCTGGCTGGAAATCGCGGAGCAGGTCGAGGGGTGACGTTGGAGGCCGAAATCGCGGCCTGCCGCATCTGCGCCGGGGCGCTGGACCACGCCCCGCGTCCGGTCGTGTCCTTTTCACCGACTGCACGCCTGCTCATCATCGGCCAGGCACCGGGATCAAAAGTCCATGAAAGTGGCATTCCATGGGACGATGCCAGTGGAGATCGGCTGCGAGAATGGACGGGGCTCGACAAGGCGACGATGTATGATCCCGCGCAGGTGGCGCTGGTCCCCATGGGGTTCTGCTATCCCGGCAAGGCCAGCGGTGGCGATAAGCCCCCGCGGCCCGAATGTGCGGCGCAATGGCACGAAAGGGTACTCGACATCCTCCCGTCTGACCGGCTGACCCTGCTGGTGGGAGCCTATGCGCAAAGCCGGTATTTGCCGGACACCCGCCGGATGTCGATGACCGAGCGTGTTCGGCGGTTCCGCGAGTTCCTCCCGCACTTCCTGCCCCTGCCCCACCCAGCCTGGCGCAGCACGATCTGGATGCGCAAACACCCGTGGTTCGAAGAGGAAATACTGCCTGTTCTGCGCGTCCAAGTCGCCGCGGCAATCCAACACGATGGAACACATGGAACACGGTCCTGACGAAAGAATTCCGCGTCACCCGATGCGATAGAAATCGGCCACGCGGTCAAGCGCCAGTTTGAGCACAAGCTTGCCCGAACGCGCCGGCCATTGCAGCGCCTTTTCTGCGGCTGGCAGGCTCTCGCAGGCGCAGACGACTCGCCACAATACATCGGAAAGTCCCGATCCTGCATGGCCCAAGGCGCCGTCGAACCGCGCCTTGGCGGCAAGCTGGCGTTCGGTGGGCGAAAGGCCGGCATCGGGTCCGCCCTTCACCCGCACCGGATCCCACCGCATCGTGACGCTCGGCGACAGTTGCGCCCGTTCATAGTCGCTCCGCAACCGTTCGCCCGCGTCGAACAGCCGATCATCGAGATGCCCCCTTGCGTGGAGCCAAGAAATCGGACTCTCGGCAATGTTGACGGTGACCGAACGTCGCTTGCGCTGTGCCCCACTGCCCCTGCGCGGACCTTCTTCGGTCAGTTCCTTCTCCACCAAATCGCGTTTCATCCGTGGCTTGCTCCCATGACTGTTTCGATGCAGGGGCTTGCCAAATACAGGTTCGTGTAGGAAAGAGATTTTACCAATTCGGTTAGCGAGGCAGCACATGATCAATCGAATCCGCGATATTCGCAAAGACCGGGGAATGACGCTGGCCGACCTTGCCGGCGCCTGCGACCCGCCGACCACCGCTCAGACTCTCGGACGGCTCGAGACAGGCATGCGCAACCTCTCGATCAAATGGATGGACCGCATTGCCGCTGCACTCGAAGTCGAGCCCGAAATGTTGGTGCGATCCGACAAGGTGGACTATCCGCAAATCGTTGCCATATTGGGGGGCGACGGGCCCGAAGCATTGGCCAAACCGCGCGACGCGCTGTTGCCTACCGATACCGGCGGCAAGGGGCCGCTGATGGTATTGTCTGTCGAGGCCGCAACCGGCCCCTATTTGCCCGGCGACCAGATCTGGTTGCGGCAGATCGCACCTGAACAGGCGAGCAGTGCCATCAACCGCGACGTGCTTGTCCCGAAAAAGGCGGGGCGTTTTGCCTTTGGACGCCTGATCGACCGGCAGGGATCGCTGGTTGGCCTGCTGCCGCCCGGCACCGGACAGAAACAGGAAGTGGTACAGGACCCGCCCTGGATTGCCGTTGCAGAAATGCTGGCCCGCGGTCTGTAATGCGTGTTCTTGCGCTTTCGACCTTGTACCCAAACGCCGTCAATCCGCGCTTCGGTACATTCGTGGCCCGCTCGCTTGAGGCTTTGGCGAAACGGGACGACTGCGAGATCGTGGTCATCAATCCCATCGGCATCGCGCCTCTCTCACTTGGCCGCTACCGCGCCATGGCCCAGGCTGCCGTTGACGGCTGCGAGAACGGTATCGAAATCCATCGCCCCACCTTCCGCCTGATCCCGAGGATCAGCGGACGCTTCAATCCCGCTGCAATCGCACGCGCCGTCTTGCCGCTGGCCCGACGGCTTCATGCAGAGCAACCGTTCGACCTGCTCGACGCTCAGTTCTTCTACCCAGATGGGCCTGCCGTCGCGCGCATCGCCAGCGCGCTCGACCTGCCGTTCTCGATCAAGGCACGCGGGGCCGACATCCATCACTGGGGTTCACTGCCCTATGCGGCCCGCCAGATGCGCAGCGCCGCCGATAATGCGGCCGGGCTGCTCGCCGTCTGCAAGGCTCTAGCACGTGACATGGTCGATATCGGGCTGCCGAAGAGCAAGATCGCAATCCACTATACCGGCCTTGATCGTGACCGGTTTCGTCCCTTGCAGAACCCTACCCTGCGCCCTCGCTTGGCCAAGGAGCTGGGCCTGCCGCTGCGCCACGAAGAGTCCTTGCTCGTAACCGTTGGCGCGCTGATCCCGCGTAAAGGGCAGGAGTTGGTAATCCGCGCCTTACGTGAACTGCCCGAGGCGCGCCTGCTCCTTGTCGGCAAGGGAGAGGATGAAGAACGCTTGCAGGCGCTGGCCCTCCAGATGGGTCCGGATATCGAGCAGCGCGTCCACTTTCTCGGCCTGCTCGACCATGACTTGCTGCCGCTGGTCCTGTCGGCCGCCAATGCGATGGTCCTGCCCTCGGCCAGCGAAGGTCTCGCCAACGCATGGGTTGAGGCGCTGGCTTGCGGCACGCCAATCGTCATTACCGATGCTGGTGGCGCACGCGAAGTGGTTGCAACCCATGCAGCCGGGCGAATCGTCGAACGTGAACCGCTGGCAATCGCGCATGGTATCGCCAGCCTGCTGGCAGCTCTGCCAAAGCGGGAAGATACGATGGCGGCAGCCGCCCAGTTTGACTGGACGGTGCACGCCGCAAGGTTGGCGAAATACTACGCCGGGCTGGTCGCCGATGCGCGCTGACAGTCGTCAGGCTTCGCCGCGGGCGATCTTTTCCTGCCGGTCAGCTTCACTTTCCTGCGGCACGAAGCTGTGCGAATCCACGCCCAGCCAAATCAGGATCGGCGCGGCCATGTAGACCGAACTGTAGGTGCCGACAAAGATGCCCAGCGTGATGGCCGCGGTCAGGCCGAACAGGCTGGCCGGTCCGAAGAACAGCAACGGGACCAGCGCCACCAGCAGCGTAAGCGAAGTCATCACCGTCCGCGCCAGCGTTTCGTTGACCGAAAGATCCAGCAGTTCCGGGATCGGCATCTTGCGATATTTTTTCAGATTCTCGCGAATGCGGTCGTAAATAACGATAGTATCGTTGAGCGAATAGCCGATGATGGCGAGGATGGCGGCGATGATCTGCAGGCTGAATTCAAGCTGGAACAGCGCGAACATGCCAAGGGTCAAGGAAACGTCGTGGAACAGCGCGAACAATGCGCCTACGCCGAACTGCCATTCGAACCGGATCCAGATATAGACCGAGATAGCGGCCATCGCAGCCAGCAGCGCATAAAGCGCTGTCTGACGGAACTCGCCGGAGACTTTGCCCGAAACGGAATCCACCCCGTCGATGCGGACTTCCGGATGGGCGGTGCGCAAGGCTTCGGTGATCTCACGAGTAAGCTGGTCGGCAAACTCCTTGTTCCCTTCGGCCTCGGGCGGCAGCTTGACCCGGATGGAAATCTCGTGCTCCGCGCCGAAACGCTGCACAACCGGATCACCGACGCCTTCGATAGAAGTCAGGGTGGACCGGATCTCGGACACGGGGGCGACTTCACCTTCCTGGAACGAGGCCCGGATTTCCTGGCCACCGGCAAAGTCGACGCCGTAATTCAACCCGTTGTTGAATACGAGGCCCCAACTCGCAGCGATCAGGATCAGGCTGACGACGTAGAACGGCATGCGCCATTTGAGGAACTTGATGTTGGTATCGTCGGGGACGAGCTTGAGCAGTTTCATCGTCCGGTTCCTTATACGAAGAGCTCGCTGGGGCGCGCTTTGCGCAGCCAGCCGGCGACCCACATGCGGTTAAGCGTAACAGCGGTAAACACGCTGGTGAACAGACCGATGATCAGGACCACGGCGAAACCGCGGATAGGCCCTGAGCCAAACAGGAACAGCAGCACACCGGCGATGAAGTTCGTCACGTTGGCGTCATAGATCGCCCGACTCGCTTCCTGGTAGCCGGTTTCGACCGCGGCGATGACGCGCCTTCCGCGTTTTCGCTCTTCGCGGATACGCTCGTTGATGAGCACGTTTGCGTCGACCGCTGCACCGATCGTCAACACAAACCCGGCGATGCCCGGCAGTGTCAAAGTGGTATTCATCACGGCCATGATCCCCAGGATCATGAGGACGTTGATGATCAAGGCGATCGTGGCATAGACCCCGAACCGACCGTAGGTGAAAACCATCAGCGCCACCACCAGCAACGAGCCTACGCCCATGGCGATCAGGCCCTTGCGGATCGAGTCGGCACCAAGGTCGGGTCCGACCGTGCGTTCTTCGACAATGGCGAGATCGACCGGCAGAGCGCCGGATCGCAGGGAAATTGCCAGCGCATTGGCGCTGTCGACCGTGAAGCTGCCCGATATCTGCGCGCTTCCGCCCAGGATCGGCTCGCGGAAGGATGGGGTGGAGAGGACTTCATCATCGAGGATGATGGCAAAGGCCTTGCCCACGTTCTGGGTCGAGAGCTGGGCAAAGCGCTGTCCGCCCTGCTGGTCGAACTGGATATTGACGACAGGCTCGTTGGTCTGCGGATCGAAGCTTTGCTGCGCCCCGATCAGCGTGTCGCCCTTGATGCCACCCAGCCGCCGCACGGCGACGGGTGTGCCGGCAAAATCGCTACCCGCAGCGTATGGGAAGATCTGGCTTCCCGGAGGCGCGATACCTTGCTGCAAATCGGCCGGAAGCGCGGTCTCGTCGACCATCTTGAATTCGAGCTTGGCGGTCTGGCCGAGCAAATCCTTGAGCTGGTCGGGGTCCTGCAAGCCGGGCACCTGCACCACGATACGGGCATCGCCCTGGCGAATGATGGTCGGCTCGCGCGTGCCGAGTTCGTCGATACGCTTGCGCACCACCTCGGTCGCGCTGTCCATGGCGTCGGCCACGGCCTGCTCGAGACCCGCCTGGGTAGGCGTCAGGACCACGCGGCTGGTATCGATGAGGCTCAATTCCCATTCGCGGGTCAGGCCTTCGCCATTGAGCAGCGGGGTCAAGAGCTCGCGCGCGCGATCGACCTGGCCGGGATCGTCGAGCAGGAAGCTCAGCCGGCCATTGGCGGTCGAGACATCGCCGATGCGGATAGCGGGCGATGCGTTGCGCATAGTGTTGCGCCCCGCTTCTTCCATATT
>SHLU01000119.1 GCA_004282995.1 Sphingomonadaceae bacterium | reverse complement strand
AGCGGCGCGAGGAGGTAATCCAGCATATCTATCGCAAATATGGCCGACACCGGGCCGGGCTGACCGCGACGGTAATCCACTATCGGCCACGGATGGCGATCCGCGAGGTCGGCAAGGCGATGGGGCTGTCCGAGGATGTAACCGCCGCCTTGGCGAAGACCGTATGGGGCGGATGGGGCAAGGAGATCGGCGAGGGCCATGTCGCCGAAACCGGCATGGACGTGGCTGATCCGCAATTGCGGCGCGTCCTTATGCTGACCCGGCAAATGATTGGAATGCCACGGCATTTGTCGCAGCATGTCGGGGGGGTCATCCTTACCGAAAGCGCACTGACCGAGACCGTCCCGATCGGCAATGGCGCCATGCCCGACCGCAGTTTCATCGAATGGGACAAGGACGATATCGAAGCGCTGGGCATATTGAAGGTAGACGTGCTGGCGCTGGGGATGCTGACCTGTATCAGAAAATGCCTCGATCTACTTGAAAACCATCATCAAAGACCGCTCGAACTCGCCAGCGTTCCGCGTGAGGATCCGGAGACCTACGCAATGCTGCGTAAGGGCGATTCGCTCGGTGTGTTCCAGGTCGAGAGCCGGGCCCAGATGAACATGCTGCCGCGCCTGCGTCCGCGTGAATTCTACGACCTCGTGATCCAGGTCGCTATCGTGCGCCCGGGGCCAATCCAGGGCGACATGGTTCATCCCTATCTAAAGCGCCGGCGCGGGGCTGAGAAAGTGGTCATTCCCGCACCCAGTCCCGAACATGGACCGCCGGACGAACTATCGAGCATCCTCGAACGCACGCTGGGGGTACCGATCTTCCAGGAGCAGGCGATGAAGATCGCGCTCGATGCGGCGAAATTCTCCAGTCTTGAGGCCAATCGTCTGCGCAAGGCGATGGCGACCTTCCGCAGCCGCGGTATGGTCGACGAATTGCAGGACATGATGGTCGAGCGGATGGTGGACCGTGGCTACGACCGCGAATTTGCGCAGCGCTGTTTCAATCAGATCCGTGGTTTCGGCGAATACGGCTTTCCCGAAAGTCACGCCGCGAGCTTCGCCCATCTCGTTTATGTATCGAGCTGGCTCAAATGCCACTTTCCCGCAGCCTTTGCCTGCGCGCTGCTCAATTCGCAGCCGATGGGGTTCTATGCCCCGGCCCAGATCGTGCGCGATGCCAGCGAGCACGGGGTCAAGGTGTTGCCGGCCGATGTGAACCATTCGCAATGGGATTGCACACTGGAGGAAATTACCGCGTCGCCAAAGCGGCAGGGGGCCATGGGGTCTGATGCAGGGAGACAGGACCGGCATATCGCGCTGCGGCTCGGCCTACGACAGGTTGATGGCCTGCCCGAGCATGTTGCCGCACGATTGCTGAGCGAGCGTGACGCCAGGGGGCCATTCGTTGACGTCAGGGCGGTGAAGGACCGGGCCGGCATCGGCCCGGCGCATGTCGAGCGGCTTGCCAGTGCCGATTGCTTCTCCTCGATGGGGCTGCCACGCCGCCAGGCCCTGTGGGATGCGCGCAGCCTGGTTGCGGGGCTGGACCTGCCACTGTTCCGCGCCGCCGAGGAACGCGACGAGGGCGCGGAGCGTAAACGCACCATGCTCCCCGCCATGCCGCTTTCCGAAGAGGTGGTCGCCGATTACCAGACCACGCGGTTGAGCCTGAAAGCGCATCCAATGGCCTTCCTGCGCCCCGATCTGGCCGAGCGCGGCTTCGTGCGCGCCTGCGACCTGCGTGACCGCAAGTTCCGCAGCATGGTGCAAGTTGCCGGGGTGGTGCTGATCCGCCAGCGACCGGGCAGCGCCAAGGGGGTGTGCTTCATCACGCTCGAGGACGAAACCGGGGTGATAAACCTGGTGGTGTGGCCGGACCTGAAGGAGAAGCAGCGCAAGGTGGTGATGGGTTCGCGGCTGATGGAAGTGCGCGGCCGGGTCGAGTATGACGACGAGGTGATCCACGTCATCGCCCATCACATGACTGATGCCACACACCAGCTGGCCAAGCTGTCGGACGACATGCTCAACACACCCGTCGCGCGTGCCGATCATGTCAACAATCCGCTGCCCACCTCCCATTCCAGCCCACGCGACAATCTGCGCCAGAAACAGGGCAGCCCCTACAAGCCGGTCGAGCCATGGGAGGAGCCGCCAGCGGGCAATCGCGAATGTGGCTTTCACGGCCCCGGCAGTGGCGGCCACCCCCGCGATGTGCGCATCATCCCCAAGTCGCGGGACTTCCATTGAGCGCGGCGCGCCGTTGGAACATATCGCGCCAGATCGGGCGGATGCGTGGGGATCGCCGCGCGCTATGGCTGCTGGTGCTGGCCGGCGCCGCGATGTGGGGCTGGAACTGGCTGCAAACACATCCAGGCGACAACCCGTGGGCTCCGCTCGACCTGCGCGACGAACCGGGCTGGGCGACTGGCCGCAAGATTGCCGCCTTGCGCGACGACCCGCAGAAATGCCGCGCAGTGCTCGAACGCAGTGAAGTGGCGTTCACGAACCTCGCTCCGTTGGGAGAGGGTGCCTGCAGGCGCGAGGATCGCACCCGGGTCGATGCCTACCCCCTGCATCCGCAGGTGCCCGCAACGAGTTGCGCAGTGGCCGCGGCACTGCAAGTCTGGTTCGACCAGAGCGTGCAGCCGGCGGCGCGTGCGAGTTACGGACAGGGGGTCGTGCAGATCGCGCATCTGGGCAGCTACAGCTGTCGCAGGCTCTATGGCCGGTCGGAGGGGCCGTGGAGTGAGCACGCCGCCGCCAACGCAATCGACATCTCCGGCTTCGTGCTGACCGATGGAACGCGTATCAGCCTGGCGGCGGACTGGGATGGAAAGGAAACGGATGAGGCATTCCTGACGCAGGTGCGCGACGGGGCCTGCGAGGTGTTCGGAACGGTGCTGTCACCCGACTACAATGCCGCTCATCGCGACCATCTGCACCTCGACCAGGCCGCGCGCGGATTTGGCGGGGTCTGCCGTTAACTGGATTCGAGCGCGTATCCGGCAGAACGAACGGTGCGGATTGGATCGTCAGCGCCGGGCAGCTCGATCGCTTTGCGCAAGCGCCTGATATGGACATCGACCGTGCGCAGTTCGATATCACTGCCGGTGCCCCATACACCGTCGAGAAGCTGGCCACGGCTGAATACCCGGCCGGGACTTTCCATGAAGAACTTGAGCAAGCGATACTCGGTCGGTCCCAGCTGCAGCGTCTCGCCTCTTCGCTTGACCCTGTGCGCGACCGGATCGAGCACAATGTCTCCGACTTCCACCGTTTCACCCGCCAGTGCCGGGCGGATCCGTCGCATCACTGCCGCCACGCGGGCCAGCAATTCGCGTGGGCTGAACGGCTTGGTGATATAGTCGTCGGCGCCGGTTTCCAGCCCCCGGACCCGGTCGTCTTCGGCTTCGCGTGCGGTCAGCATGATGATTGGCACATGCGCGGTCGCCTTGTCACGCCGCAAGCGGCGACACACTTCGATGCCGCTGGTGCCTTCAATCATCCAGTCGAGCAAGATCAGGTCCGGCACATCCTCACACGCCATGAGCAAGGCTTCGTCACCATCGCCAGTGACCCGGACATGATATCCTTCATTGGTGAAACGATATTCAAGCAGCTCGGCAAGAGCAGGATCATCCTCCACCAGGAGGAGCTTGGCTGACGGCACTTCTACCACCTCTTTGCTTTAGCTTCGGGTGGAGGCTTATGGCAATCACGCGTCAGTATTGTTTCACTTGCGATGGATTTCAGTCCGCATCGGCCGGATAATCGCCAGTCGCAGCAAAATGCACCATCTCGGCCACATTCGTGGCATGGTCGCCAATCCGCTCGATATTCTTGGCTACGAACAGCAATTGTGCCGCGCTGGAGATCGTCGCAGGATTTTCGACCATGTGGCTGACAAGATTACGGAAAATGCTGTTGTAGAACGCATCGACTTTTTCGTCTGCAGCGATGACTTCCAGCGCGAGGGCGGCATCGCGGGCTGAATATGCTGTCAGCACGTCATGGACCATTTCGGAAGCCAGGTCGGCCATGGTCGGAAGCAGGGTCAACGGTTCGAACCGGTCGCGACCGTCGATTTGGCCAACGCGCTTGGCGATGTTCTTGGCGTAGTCGCCAATCCGCTCGACCACACCGGCGATCTTGAGAGCAGCAATGACTTCGCGAAGATCGTCCGCCATTGGCGCGCGCAGGGCGATGATCCGAACCGAGAGCTTGTCGACTTCGCTTTCGAGGACATCGATTTCCTTGTCGCGGCGAACGACTTCGCTGGCGAGTTCCTGGTCACCCTTGACCATAGCCTCGATGGCGTTGTGAAGCGCGACTTCGGACAGTCCGCCCATTTCCGCGATCAGGCCGCGCAGGCGGGTAATGTCTTCGTCAAACGCCTTGACTGTATGATCCTGGCTCATCCGTAACGACCTGTAATATAATCCTTGGTGCGGACCTCCAAGGGATTGGTGAAGATAGCGTCGGTGGGGCCGTATTCGACCATCTCACCGAGGTGAAAAAACGCAGTTCGCTGCGAAACGCGGGCAGCCTGCTGCATTGAATGTGTGACGATGACTATAGCATATCGGCCCTGCAACTCGTCGATCAGTTCTTCGATTTTGGCAGTGGCGATGGGATCGAGCGCCGAACATGGTTCGTCCATCAGGATCACTTCGGGGTCGACCGCGATGGCCCGCGCTATACACAGGCGCTGCTGTTGGCCGCCCGAAAGCGCTGTGCCCGATTCCTGCAGACGGTCCTTGACCTCGTTCCACAGGCCTGCGCGCTGGAGCGAACTTTCGACAATCTGATCAAGCTCGGCCCGCGAGTTGGCCAAGCCGTGGATCCCTGGGCCATATGCGACATTGTCGTAAATGCTCTTGGGGAAGGGGTTGGGTTTCTGGAACACCATACCGACCCGCGCGCGAAGTTGGACGACATCCATCCGGCTGTCGTAAATATCCTCGCCGTCGAGTTCGATCCGTCCCTCGACCCGGGCAGAGGGGATCGTGTCATTCATGCGGTTGAGAGCGCGCAGGAACGTCGATTTGCCGCAACCCGAGGGGCCAATGAAGGCCGTGACATATTCGGCCGGAATGTCGATCGAAACGCTATCGATGGCCTGCTTGTCGCCGTAATAGACGGAGACGTCGCGAGTGCGCATCTTGGGATCGGTCGGCGCGTCCATGTCGTGAATGAGTGTCACCAGCTTTTCTCGAATTTGTTGCGCAGGTAAATGGCGATGCCGTTCATCAATAACAGGAACAGCAGGAGGACAATGATCGCAGCGCTCGTGCGCTCGATAAACCCTCGATCGATTTCGTCCGACCAGAGGAAGATCTGCACCGGCAAGACGGTCGCGGCAGAGGTGAGGCCGTCAGGGGGAGTAGCGACGAAGGCGCGCATGCCGATCATCAGCAATGGTGCGGTTTCGCCCAGCGCGCGGGCCATGCCAATGATCGTACCGGTCAGAATACCGGGCAGGGCGAGCGGCAACACGTGGTGGAACACCACCTGGACCGGCGAAGCGCCCACCGCCAAAGCGCCGTCGCGAATGGAGGGCGGAACAGCCTTGATCGCGTTTCGCCCGGAGATGACGATCACCGGCATGGTCATCAGCGCTAGCGTCATACCCCCGATCAGGGGCGCGGAACGCATGGTGGGGAATATCCACAAGAACACGGCAAGCCCGAGCAGGCCGAAAATAATCGATGGCACTGCGGCAAGGTTGTTGATCGAAACTTCGATGATGTCGGTCCAACGGGTCTTGGCCGCGTATTCCTCGAGATAAACTGCGGCCAGCACTCCGATAGGAAAAGCCAGCAGCAGCGTGACCAGCATGGTCAGCATCGAACCTTTCAGTGCCCCCCAGATCCCGACCATCTGGGGGTCTGTGGCATCGGAACGGCTGAGGAAGCCAAAATCGAACCGCGTCGCAAGCTTCCCTTCTTCCTGAAGCTCGCCAGCGAGTCGCTGAAGCTCGGGCGCACCCTCACCGTCGACAGCCCGCGCCAAGCTTGCCGAAGCAGGGAGCCAGTATTCGTCACTGCCTTCGAGTAGGGTCGGGTCATCGATGATAGCGTCGGCAAGGTCGCGCCATGCCTGGTCACTCAGGGCAGCCGCTCCCTTGGCACCCAGGGAAAGCTCGGCGGAATAGGCCACCACTTCACGAAGCCCCTGTTGCTCCAGTCGCTGCACCGCATTGACTGCCACCTGATCTTGGGCGTTGATGGCAATTCCGGAATTGGCGAGGTCAATCTCGACGCGCAATTCCTCGCGCTGGAAACCGGCCGCGCCGGTAATCAGCATATTGCCGAGCAGGAGCACGAGCACGAGTACGGAAAAGCCGATGGCGGCGAGGCCAAGCCGCTTGAACCGCCGCTCGGCCGCATAGCGGCGCTTGAGGCGTTGTTCGAACGCCGCGGTTCGCGTCGGACCGGCGTCCGGCGTGGAGGGGGTTGCGATGTCACTCATACGCTTCACGGAACCGTTTAACGACGCTCAGAGCGATGAAATTCAGCCCCAGCGTGACCATGAACAGGACGAATCCCAGCGCAAAGGCACTCAGCGTTGCGGGGTGATCGAAACTTCCTTCGCTGGTCAGCAGCGCGACGATCTGGACGGTAACTGTCGTCATGGCTTCGAGTGGATTGGCGGTGAGATTGGCGGCAGTCGACGCGGCCATGACCACGATCATAGTTTCGCCGATAGCACGACTTACTGCCAGCATTACGCCAGCTACGATGCCGGGCAAGGCGGCGGGGACGAGAACACGCTTGATAGTCTCGGACTTGGTTGCGCCCATGGCCAGGCTGCCGTCGCGCATGGCCTGCGGCACCGCGGCGATGCTGTCATCGGCCATGGAGGACACGAACGGAATAATCATCACGCCCATGACCAGGCCCGCAGCGAGCGCGCTCTCGCTCGATGCATTGGAAACACCAAGCGAGATGGCAAGGTCGCGGATAATCGGTGCCACGGTCAACGCGGCGAAATAGCCGTAGACCACCGTCGGCACGCCAGCGAGGATTTCGAGCGCCGGCTTGAGCCATTTGCGCCAACGGGGATGGGCATATTGGGTAAGGTAAACTGCGCTCATAAGGCCAAGCGGGATAGCCACGATCATGGCGATGATCGCCCCGATAAAGATTGTGCCCCAGAACAGCGGCACCGCGCCGTAGCGGTCGCCCTGGGGCGCATCGGGGTTTGACATCGGATCGGGATTCCAGCTCGTTCCGAACAGGAAATCAATCGGTGAGACCATTCCGAAGAACCGGATCGTCTCGAATACCAG
>SHLU01000118.1 GCA_004282995.1 Sphingomonadaceae bacterium | reverse complement strand
GAATCGATTTTCCAGCTATCTGTTCGTTCCCCTCACCCGGTTACATTGCATTGCGCGGCTTGCTGGGTATGACTGACTGAAATCGAAATTTGCTCGGGGCGTCAACTACATGAACCGCTTGTTTTACCTGGCCGCGCCGGTCGCCATCATCGCCTCTGCCGCCCAGGCCGACGAGACAGTCCGGTTTGCCGATATGCCTGCTTGGGTCGAACCCGTCGATCTCGGGACGGCCATGGAAATGGGCGAGGAAATTGTCCTGTACGACAGGCAAATCCGCCTCGAGAACGGCGTGGTTACCCGCTACACCGACATTGCCTACGAAGTTCGCAATACCACGGCGTTGCAGCAGCTTGGTACGCAGCAGTTTGGATGGTCCCCTGACAAGGGTGACCTGACGATTCATCGCATGGAATTGCTGCGGGATGGAAAGGTGATCAACCTTGTCGCGCAGGGACTGAAACCGGAAATCCTGCGCCGAGAACGCGAACTGGAAAAGCGCGCAGTCAATGGCGCACTTACCGCGGCTTTCGCAATCCCCGGGATGCAGGTCGGCGATGTCTTGCGACTGACCAGTTCTACAAGTGTTCGCGACCAGGCGCTGAACAATCAGATGCAAGCTGCAGAGGGGCTGGTGGCCGAGCCGACCAAGCTCGGTTTTGGTCGTCTGCGGGTGTCGTGGCCGCAAGGGAGCGATATCTACTGGGGCAAGCTGGGCGATATCACCATGCCCACGGTGCAGACGAAGGGCGGCGATAGCTTCGTCGAGATTGCCCTCCCGATCGCAAAACCGGCCGAGATGCCAGAGGATGCGCCCAAGCGTTTCCAGGTCAATCCGACCTTGCAGTTCGGCAGCTTCGCAAGCTGGGCCGATGTCGGCGCCACGCTGGCTCCGCATTTCGGTACTGAAGGCACGATCCAGCCCGGCGGACCAATTGCTGCCCAAGTGGAACGGATCATGGCCGCTTCTGTCGATCCCGCCACCCGCGCCGCGATGGCGCTGACGCTGGTTCAGGACGAGATCAGCTACCTTGCCAATGGCATGGAGGGGGGCAACTATCTGCCGCAAATCCCGGCGCAGACGTGGGAGCTGAAATTCGGCGACTGCAAGGCCAAGAGCCTGCTGCTATTGGCGATGCTGCGCCAGATGGGGATAGAATCGCAGGCGGTGCTGGTCGATAGCACCTGGGGCGACGCAGTGCCGATTTCGCAGCCGATTCCCGGCGCTTTCGACCACATGATCGTTCATGCCAAGATCGACGGAATCGACTACTGGCTCGACGGGACCGGCGAAGGAGCGCGGCTCGACAGCATGTATGAGGTGCCCAATTTCCTGTGGGCGTTGCCGGTCGTGGCCGAAGGGGCTGCGCCGGTCCCGCTCAAGCAGCGGTGGCCCAAGGTCGCCGACGAACAGGTTGCGATGACGCTCGACATTTCCCGCGGCGTCGACTTGCCGTTGCTCTATACTGTCACGATCACTTCGCGCGGCAGCGTTGGTGCCCAGATGCGGCCGCTCGCGACGCAGACCGATCCTGAGGAAGTGCTCGGCGCCGCCAACAAGAAGCTGCAGAATGTTATTGAAGGTGTCGTATACGAAGCCGACTTCGATTACGACGAAGCGACAGGCACAGCGACATTGCGCGCCAAGGGCATGGTCTTCGATCACTTCGAATTCGACCGTGGGAAGGCCATTCTTGCCATCGATTCGGCGACCACGCGCTGGACCTTCAAGCCCGACCGCGCCCGTTCGGCCTGGCGTGATATCCCCTATATGGTTGGCGGTCCCTATACTCATGGGCGCGAGGTAACGATCAAACTGCCAGAAGCCGGGAAGGGCGCCCGGATCGAGGGGACTGCCGAGCTTGATGAAGTCGCAGCGGGAACGAAGTTCTTTCGCCGCGCCAGTCTGAAGGGCGATACGCTGACCCTGAACGACCGCATATCATACGTGCCGCGTGAACTCTCGACCGACGAGATAGCAACCGGCAAGACTGCCATTCGCAGGATTGCCAGTGGTGACCCTAAATTGATTGTCGGCAATCCCAGGCGCTTGTGGGAATTGTCAGACGCCGAAATCGCCCGCAATGTCGCCCCAGTCCTGGCCGGGGTCGACAAATTGGCAGAGACATTCGACGGCAGAGCCGAGATGATCAACCTGCGCGGATTCATCCATCTCTTTGCTCGCAACTACGCTGCTGCTGAAGCCGAGTTCGAAACGGCGCTTGAGATGGAGGCCAGCGTAGACGGTTATAGTGCGTTGTCCGCCGTGCAGGCAGTGCTTGGCAAAAAGGACCAAGCCCTCGCTAATGCCGAACGTGCTTTCGAATTGCAGGGCGATACCGAAACCGCCGAGGAGTTTGCCGAATTATTGGCCCGTTTCGACCGTGCCGACGAGGGGCTGGACCTGCTCGACAGTCTCGGCCTGACCGGAGACGACGCGGTTGCCCTGATGGCCAAGTGGTCGGCGCTCGCTGGCTATGCCGGCCGCGAGGAAGAGGCATGGGAGCGGCTGGGGGCAATGATCGATGATCGCCCTGACGATGTCAGCCTGCTCAATGGCAAGTGCTGGATGGCAGGTGCGTGGAACTATAAAGTCGAGAACGCGCTCGACTTCTGCGATCGCGCAGTCTCGCTGTCCGGACAGGAAGCCTGGGTGATCGACAGCCGTGCACTGGTCAAATACCGGCAGGGCCGGATCGAAGAGGCGCTGGCTGACTACGAGACCGTCCTCAGCAAAGAGCCCGGGACTGCCAGCAGCCTTTACATGCGCGGCCTGATCCGGCTCGATAAGGGCGACCGGCGTGGCAATTCCGATGTCGAGCAGGCGCGGCGGATAGATCCTCGACTGGTGGCGCAGTTCAGCGAATATGGTCTCACACCCGGCACGTAGGTGTGCTTGTCGCGCGCGTGGCTCGGGCTTCAGATCAACCCCTTGGCGCGCAGGCTGACATGACCCTGCCGTCCGACGATGACGTGATCGTGGACCGTGATGCCGAGCAGGCGTCCGGCCTCTGCAATTCGGTTGGTGATCTGCACATCGGCCCGGCTCGGCTCGGGGTTTCCGCTGGGATGATTATGTACGAGGATCAGGGCGGTCGCGCCGATGTCGAGCCCACGGCGTATGACCTCGCGCGGATGGATCGCGGCCTCGTCAATCGACCCATCGCCAACATGGTGGTCCTGTATCAGCCGGTTTTGCGTGTTGAGGTAGAGTACGCGCACACGCTCGACGGTCAGATGCGCCATATCGACGGTAAGATAGTCCAGCAGCGCCTGCCAACTGCCCAGCACCGGCCGCGACTCGACTTCGTTGCGGGCCATGCGCCGCGCGGCAATGGCCACCGCCTTGAGTGCAGCCGCGCTGGCTTCGCCCATGCCCTCTACCTCGGCCAGCGAACCGGGATCGGCATTGAGCACCGCCGAAAGCGTGCCGAACCGCGCCATCAGTCGCTTGGCAATCGGCTTGGTGTCTCCTTGGCGAAACGCGGCGAACAACAAATATTCCAGCACCTCGTAATCGGCCAGTGCCTCGGCCCCGCCTTTGAGCAGGCGGGCGCGCAGTCGGGCCCTATGGCCCGTGCCACCATGACTGGCACCGCCTGTTCGGCTGTCCCTCCCGTTTTTCGGCAAATAACCCTCCGCTTTCAGCAGCGTGCGGCAAGCATTGCCTTTGCAATGCGGAACGCGCAAGTGGACTGAGAATGGCCGACGGCGAAGACATAATGGTAGAAGCGGCGCGTTCGAGCCCGTCTGCACGCCGGATTGCAAATTACGGCGCTTTGGTGCTGCTCAGCGTTCTCGTCGTCGGCGCCGTGGTCGTATGGTTCTCTCGCGAACGAATTGCTGACGATATTATCGGCGACCAGCTCGAAAATTATGACCTGACCGCGTCATACGAGATCGAATCGATCGGACCGACCCGCCAGATCGTGCGTAATGTAGTGGTCGGGGATCCGGCCGACCCCGATCTCACCGTAGAGCGCGTGGTCATAAATTTGCGTTATCGCTTTGGCATGCCGGCCATCGGCCGGATCGAGCTCTTGCGTCCACGGCTATATGGCAATGTCGACGCAACCGGCACGGTTAGCTTCGGCAGCCTCGACAAGGTTATCTTTGCCGAGAGCGATGCGCCGCCCGGATTGCCCGATCTGGACGTCCTGCTCGACGATGGGCGCGCCCGCATCGATACGCCTTGGGGCAATGTCGGGATCAAAGCCGAAGGTGAGGGCGAACTCGACAACGGCTTTGCCGGCACGATTGCCGCAGTCGCGCCCCGTTTCGCGCGCGGCGATTGCACGCTCATGGGGGCTACGCTTTATGGCGCTCTCGAGGTGTCCGCAGGCAAGCCGAACTTTGTCGGACCTGTGCGTATGGATTCGGCCGACTGTGCCGGAAACGGGCTGGCGCTGGCGCAGGCAGCGTTTGAGCTCAACGCCACAGTCGATGCCGAGCTCGATGGAGTGGACAGCGCGCTGGCAGGCAAAGTGCAGCGATTGGCTTTCGGTGCCGGTACCGCCCGGGATGCCGAACTTGCCGTCGAACTGGCGGCACGGGATGGGCGTATTGCTGCCAGCTTCGATACAGCTATGCAGGACGTGTCGATGGCGGCGACCCGGCTCGCTTCGCTGGAAGTCGATGGAGCGCTGCGTTCGAACAGTAATCTGACTTCGATGCAGGCACGTTTTTCGCTTGCTGGCGACGGCTTGTCGCTTGATCCCGCAATCTATGCTCAGCTTGCCGATGCACGCGAGGCTACCGCGGGTTCGCTTTTGGCACCCTTGATGGCGAAGCTTTCTGCCGCGCTCGAGGAGCAGGCAGAGGGTGCATCCCTGGCGGCGGATATTGTCTTGCGGTCGACCGAAACGGGACTGTCCCTGGTATCGCCGAGGGCAACACTGCGCAGCTCTGGCGGAAACGTGCTGGCTGCTCTTTCGCGGTTGCAGGTGCAATCCGGCGAGGCCCGGGTGCCCCTGATCAGCGGCAATGTCACCCTCGGTGGGGCTGGCCTCCCGCAGCTGCAAGGTCGAATGGAACGCGACGACAGCGGCCGGACAGTTTTTCGGGCGACCATGGCGCCCTATGCGGCCGGAAACAGCCGCCTTGCGTTTTCGGAGCTTGAAGTTCGGCAGGCCCGCAATGGGGTGGTGCGATTCACCGGCTCGGTGCAAGCCGATGGCCCACTTCCGGGGGGCGAAGTGCGGGGACTCGACCTGGAGCTCGACGGGGTTTTTGCACAGGACGGGACCTTGTCGCTCTGGAGCGCTTGCACCGAGGTCACCTTCCGCCGCCTTGCATTTGCCGACCTCGATCTCGATGCTCGAAGCCTCACGCTTTGTCCGCCGTCAGGCCGGACGATTTTAAGCTATGGATCAGGCGGTGTTCGTTTTGCCGCCGGTACTCCGGGGCTGAATTTGTCGGGACGGCTCGGTGGTTCGACGATCCGCCTTGATTCGGGGCCGATTGGCATCGCTTGGCCCGGAATACTACGCGCGCAGGATGTGGATGTCGTGCTTGGCACCAATGCGGCTCTGCGGCTTACCATCAGCGAGCTGACAGGCAACCTGGGCGAGACGATCGGCGGTAAGTTTTCCGATACCGACATCCGGCTTGATGCGGTTCCGCTCGACATGCTCGAAGCGAGCGGCAGCTGGGATTACAGCAACAATGTGCTGAGCATCGCCGACGGTGCGTTTCGGCTCGTCGACAGGGATCCGGAAAAACGGTTCGAACCGCTGACGGCGCGATCGGCAGGGCTGGTCCTGACCGATAGCGTTATTACAGCTGAAGCTGCGCTGCGCGAACCAACGAGCGACCGGCTGATCACCAAGGTGGATATCGCTCACGACTTGTCGAGCGGGCGCGGACATGCCGACCTTGCGCTGCCCGGAATCGTTTTTGACAGCGCATTGCAGCCTGTGACGCTGACGCCGCTTGCTCGCGGCATCATCGCGTTGGCCGATGGCACCGTGACTGGGGAAGGGCGGATCGACTGGAACAGTAATGGAGTGACCAGCAGCGGCCGGTTCCGCACCGATTCGCTCGACTTTGCTGCACCCTTCGGCCCCGTAGAGGGCGCATCGGGAACGCTCGTGTTCACCGATTTGCTGGGGCTGACAACTGCACCCGACCAACAGCTGAGGGTTCGTTCGATCAATCCCGGAATCGAGGTCAATGACGGCGTCGTGACATTTGCCATCCGTGGCGGCTCATTATTCGACGTGAAGGGAGGGACCTGGCCGTTTCTTGGCGGAACGCTGACCATGCGTCCGATCGAGCTCGATTACTCTCGACCACAGATGCGCCAGTTTTTCTTCGATGTGCGCGGCCTCGACGTGGCGCTGTTTATAGAGAAGCTCGAAATTCCGAATATCGCCGCCACCGGAACTTTCGACGGGGTGCTCTCCGTCCTGTTCGATGAGGCTGGGGATGGATTTATCCAGGACAGCGTACTGACCTCGCGGCCACCGGGTGGCAATCTGTCCTATGTCGGCGAGCTGACTTATGAAGACTTGGGTGCAATTGCCAATTTCGCCTTCCGGTCGCTGCGTTCGCTAGATTTTGAACAGATGCGGGTGCGGGTTGAAGGGCCGCTAGCTGGCGAAGTGCTAGCAGCGCTCACATTCGAGGGCGTTACACAGGGAGCGGGCGCCGACAGCAATTTCATCACGCGCCGGATCGGTCGCCTACCGATCCGGTTCAATGTCAACATCCGCGCACCGTTCTACCAGCTGCTGACGAACCTGCGCTCGATGTATGATCCGGCCTATGTCACTGATCCGCGCGATCTGGGCCTGCTCGACCGCAAGAAAGACGAAGGAACGCCGTCGCTCGATATGGCGCGTCCACAACCCCCCATTCAGGACCCCGAAAGCGAGGATACGCCATGACCGTGCTTGAATTGACTGGGCCCGGGCCCGGTGCGAACATGTCGCACATGAATAACGGGCTCAGGACGTTTGTCGGATCGATGTTGGCATCGATCATGCTGGGTGGGTGCATCAATGTGAACGCACCGGCTGAACCCATCGTGATAGAACTCAACATCAACATCCGGCAGGAAGTGATTTATCGTCTCGCGGAAGACGTTGAAGAGAATATCGACGAGAACGCAGACATATTCTGAAGGTATTGTGCCATGGTGAAAAATTGGATCAGTATTGCGGCCGTCGCAGCCGCCGGCGTGGCATTGACAGTGCCGGTCACCGCCTCTGCCCAGCGTTCGCCCGAATATGCGGCTGCCCGCGCCAAGGGGCAGGTGGGTGAGAAGCCTGATGGATATCTGGGCATGGTCGGCCAGCAGAGC
>SHLU01000117.1 GCA_004282995.1 Sphingomonadaceae bacterium | reverse complement strand
GTCGAGCGCATCGGCAAGAAAGACGAGATCCCGGACCTGCTGCGCGCCTACCTCGCTACTCGTCACCCCGAAGGGGGGATGGCGGCGATGGAAGAAATGGATTTCGCCGACATGGTCGAGCACACGCCGGTGAGCACGACGGTGATCGAATATCGCGAGCCGACCGAGGACGGGTCTCCCGGCAAGCTGGTCGGTGCCTGCCTGTCCGACCGTCAAGGTGACGGGCTTTCGATGATCTACAGCTTTTTCGATCCCGAGCATGAAGGCCGCAGCGGACTGGGCAATTACATCATCCTCGACCACATCCGGCTCGCCGCCGAGGAAAACCTGCCGTTTGTCTATCTCGGCTATTGGGTCCAGGGGTCGGGACGGATGAATTACAAGATCCGCTATCGTCCGATCGAGCAATTGACCAATCGCGGCTGGGAACGGATGTCGGCACAGCAGCAGGACCGTCTGGTTCGCGGCGCCACCGAAAAGCGCGATGAGGCAGCGCCTTCCAAAATGGAACGGGCCGACCGCTTCAGCACTGCAGGTTAAGCAAACAGCTTCGTCTCTTACAGTGCCGCGCGCAAGCAGGCGCGCCACTGAGCTTTCAACTTTCGCTACCACTCTGCGCGGGAGGCGTCACCAGCATGGAGTCGACCTTCAGAACGACGCCATTCTGTGCTTCGCCGGCGCTGTCCGAAAGTTTCGCCGGCTGCCCGCCGTTCGAATGGGTAGCTGTCAGCGTCTCGCCGTCGAGTGAGAACTCGATCATCCCAGTGCCCACGGTATTCATCGTCACCGGACCACCGTTCGCTTCGATGGCATCGACAATCGAAGCACGGTCAAGATGGCCTGGCAGGATGTGCTCACGCAGCATCGCTGCGAGCACCGGAGTGGGCAGGTCTTCGTCGGTTTGCACTGCGGAGAACGCCGCGTCCTGCGGCGCCAGAATGGTATAGCTGGCACCGGGAGAATCGAATAACGTCGCCAAGCCGGTGGTCTCGAAAGCCTTGCTCAGGATGCCGAGATCGTCGCCGTTGGCGAGAACGGAAGTAATCCTGGCCTCAACTCTCGCTTCGTCATTCGTCGCATCGTCTGCACCATCGCTGCATGCGCCAAGAACTCCAGTCGCCATCGCTAGCGGGGCGAGAAATGTCAGTTTCATAGGTGCTTCCCCTCAGCTCAAGGCCAGTTCGATTGCAGCGGCGACTATCCGTGTTTCGGGGTCGAGCCGGTACACATAGCCATCCGAATAGCGGTAATATCCATCTGGCCCATCGCGATACTGGTCGCGGTATTGCAGCGGCACATTATACACGCCGTACCCGGCTGGTGCGGGCTGGCCGACCACAAAATCGTCCCCGGTCAGGAGTGCGACAATCGAAGTGATTGCCGATGTTCGGGGGTCAACGCGATAGATAGCATCATTGGCATAGCGATAGCCATTCGGCTCAAGGTCGAAATATCGCCGATAATAGGGCCGCAGTGTGACAGGTTCGTAATAGTCGGGCCACTGGTTGCCGATGTTTAGCGCACCGCCAAGCAGCGGCAGCAGGGCGGAAATCATGCCGTCGCCGCCAAGGCGGACGAGAGCACCGTCATCGTAGAAGAAACGCGCATTGCCATAGTCGCGATAACCAAACCATGATGGGTCGTAGGCTGCCTGTTTCTTGGCCAGCCCGGGAGGTCGGCAGTCATTGTATTTCTTGGCCAGACCCGGCGGACACCCTTCCACCAGTCCGGCATTCCGGTCATAATCGCGCAAGACCGCGCGACCATCGCCGCGATCGATATATTTCTCGACCCGGCGCTCTATGCGATCAAGATTGCCGTTGCCACGGTCCTTGACCTTGCCATTGGCTTGACGCGCCGGTCCGGCATTCTCGATCCGATCCGGAGTGCCGTTTGCATCGCCTCGTCTGTCAATCTTGCGGACTGACTTCTCGGCGCGTTCGGACTTGTCACCACGATCATGCTTTGCCTGTGGGTCGCCACGATGAGCTTTGTCATTCTTGGCGGCCTTGCCGTTTTCGCCGCGATCAGGTTTGCCATCGTTCTGCATCATGGCGGCAGGGTTGTTCTCCTTGCCATTGCCTTTGCCGTCGTTCTTGCCCGGCTGGGCGATCGCGCCGGTTGCAACAAGCGCAACCGCAGCGGAAAAACTCAGGAACTTACGCATAGGTCACTCCTTCGCCCACACAACGTGTCGGAGCCCTTTCGGTTTCAACGATTCGTCGCGAGGTTGATGAGGCTCGGTGGCGATGCAAGAAGGCCGCCCGGTTTCCCGAGCGGCCTCTTGATCTGCCCAGGCTGACGGGTGGTCAGGCGCTGTAATACATGTCGAACTCGACCGGACTGGGGGTCGTCTCCACGCGGACGACTTCTTCCCACTTGAGCTCACAGTAGGATTCGATCTGGTCTTTCGAAAAGACGTCGCCCGCAAGCAGGAACTCGTTGTCCGCCTCGAGTGCCTCTAGCGCCTCACGCAAGGAACCACATACGGTTGGCACTTCAGCCAGTTCAGCAGGCGGAAGATCATACAGGTTCTTGTCCATCGCTTCGCCCGGATGGATCTTGTTCTGGATCCCGTCGAGGCCGGCCATCAGCAGAGCGGCATAGGCGAGATAGGGATTGGCCATGGCATCGGGGAAACGGAATTCGACCCGCTTCGCCTTGTCGCCCGCGCCATAGGGTATCCGGCATGCAGCCGAACGGTTGCGCGCTGAGTAGGCGAGCAGCACCGGTGCCTCGAAGCCCGGAACCAGCCGCTTGTAGCTGTTGGTGGTAGGATTGGTGAAGGCGTTGAGGGCCTTTGCGTGCTTGATGACGCCGCCAATGTAGTAAAGGCAGTTTTCGGACAGCCCGGCATAGCCGTTCCCGGCGAAGGTCGGCTTGTCGCCATCCCAGATCGACATATGGGTGTGCATGCCCGAACCGTTATCGTCCTTGATCGGCTTGGGCATAAATGTCGCGGTCTTGCCGTAGGCGTGGGCGACCTGGTGGACGACATACTTGTAGATCTGCATTTCATCGGCGGTTTTCACCAGCGTCGAGAAAGTCAGGCCGAGCTCGTGCTGGGCAGCGGCGACTTCATGATGATGCTTGTCGCAGGCGAGGCCCATCTCGAGCATGGTTGATACCATTTCCCCGCGGATGTCGACGGCGCTGTCAACCGGAGCCACAGGGAAGTAGCCACCCTTTGCGCGCGGACGGTGAGCCATGTTGCCACCTTCGTACTCCTTGCCCGCATTGGTCGGCAGCTCGATATCGTCGAGGGCAAAGCCCGATGCGGCATATCCGTCCTCGAAACGGACGTCGTCGAACATGAAGAATTCAGCTTCGGGCCCGACATAGATGGTGTCGCCGATGCCTGTAGTCTTGAGATAGGCTTCGGCGCGCTTGGCCGTGCTGCGCGGATCGCGCGAATACAGTTCGCCCGTGCCTGGTTCGACAATGTCGCAGAACATGATCATCATCGGGGTTGCGCTGAACGGGTCCATATAAACCCGGTCGAGATCGGGTTTGAGGATCATGTCGGATTCGTTGATGACCTTCCAGCCCGCGATCGACGAACCGTCGAACATCAGCCCGTCTTCCAGCTCGTCCTCACCCATGACACTGGCCACCATGGTAAGGTGCTGCCACTTGCCCTTGGGGTCGGTGAACCGCAGGTCGACCCATTCGACCTCGTTTTCCTTGATCTGCTTGATGACGTCTTTGGCGCTGGACATTGGGTATTTCCTTGCTTGATTGAATTCAGATGGCGTCTTCGTTGGTTTCACCCGTGCGGATGCGTAGCGCGCTCTCGATCGAGGAAACGAAAATCTTGCCGTCGCCGATGCGTCCTGTCTGCGCGGCGGCTGCAATGGCCTCGACAACGCGCTCGGCAATGCTGTCGGCTACCACGACCTCGAGCTTCACCTTGGGGAGGAAATCAACGACATATTCGGCGCCGCGATAGAGTTCTGTGTGGCCCTTCTGCCGTCCGAAGCCCTTGGCCTCGGTCACGGTTATTCCGGAAACACCGACTTCGTGCAGCGCCTCCTTCACTTCATCGAGCTTGAACGGCTTGATGATCGCTTCGATCTTTTTCACCGCGTCCTGTCCCCTTGCATGAGCTACCGACTCGGACGCGCGATAGTTGTTCCGAAAGCGACGAGCGGCAGGCTGTTGATCAACCACCCGCGCACAATCCAAGAATCGTGCCAGAATCATGCCCGGGCGGGCGCGAAGTCCAATGCCTAGGGCAATCGGTGGCGGCGCGAAAGAGTGCAGCAGGGGCGCCCAGCCCTTGATGCTCAAGCGATAAGCTGCCCCTGCCTGTTTTTTAGGCAGCCCTCAGCCTGGAAGCCGGAGACCCTTAGTCTCGTCGAGCCCTGCCATGAGATTGAGATTCTGCACCGCCGCACCACTCGCGCCCTTGCCCAGATTGTCGAGCCGGGCGACCAGCCGTGCCTGAGTGCCGTCGTCCGAGGCGAAGACCATGAGCTGCATGTCGTCATGCGCTTGCTCCTGCGCGTGAAGCAGGAGTTCGCCGGGGATGTCGTCGCTGACATTGACCACTGCGCTGTCCGCGTAGAATTCGCGCAGGCAATCGCGCAGCGCATCGGGCGAGGGTGTGCCCGAAATCGCACCCAGTGGCAGCGGTACCTCGACATGCATCCCACGAAAGGCGGGAATGACCGCCGGCGCAAACAGTGGCGCGTGAGTGAGCCCGGCGTGACGCTGCATTTCCGCCACATGCTTGTGCCCGAAGCCGAGGCCATAGGCGCGGAAGGCGAGATCGGTCTGATCTTCTTCGAACCGCGCGATGAGTGCCTTGCCACCGCCGGAATAGCCCGACACGGCGTTGACGCTGAACGGCCAGTCCGCTGGCAGCAAGCCCGCCCTCACCAGCGGGGCGACCAGTGCCAGGAAACCGGTAGGATAACAGCCGGGATTGCTGACCAGGCGCGCTTGCGACACCGCGCTGCGTCCCGTCAGTTCCGGCAGGCCGTAAGTCCAGTTTGCGGCTACGCGGTGGGCGCTCGAGGCATCGATGATCCGGGTCCTGCTCGCCCGATCAATCATGTCGACAGCGTCGATGGCGGCATCGTCGGGCAGGCACAAAATGGCAAAATCGGCAGCGTTGAGGGCTTCGCGCCGGGTAGCTGTGTCCTCGCGCTGGGCCTCGTCGAGCACAATCAGGTCGAACTCGCCGCGATTTGCCAGCCGGTCGCGGATTTCCAGCCCGGTTGTGCCGACGGCGCCGTCAATGAAGACGGTCTGCGTCATCAGATGTCGAGCGCTGCGCGCTTGATGTAACCGGTCGGTCCGTCCGGGCCCAGGCAGCCCCAGACCCAGCTGCTGGTGATGTCGAGCATCTCCAGCGTGTCGCCGGTCGCGAGCTGTTTCAGTACTTCGGCGCCATCCTCCGCTGCCAGCAGCAGGGATACCGGGCCGGAGGTGATCGTGATCGCGCGCGGCACGACATAGTGCGGCACGAGATAGCGGTCCGCGAGCGCAATATGGGCGACGTCGCCGCGTATGGGCAGGGTGCCCGGACGCGGCTTATCGACCGGGCCGGTCAGCCCCAATTGTCTGTTCGGAACGGGATAGGCGGCGGTTTCGCTCACGGTCCTTGGTCGTGCCCTGCTGTCATTGTCGCAAATTTCGCGCTTATACGGCGCGCTGGCGGCTCGCAAGTCGGCGGCCCTAATTGTTCGGGTAGCGTTTCTGCAACATTCGCCAGCTCGCCCTCAATCCATATGCGTCACCGCCCTTGGGCCGGCCAGGCTTGGGGAAGGGGCGCCAGGCGAAGGTGTCGAAGTGGGCCCAGTCGAGCCCTTCGCCGACAAACCGGTCGAGGAACAGGCCGGCGACACTGGCTCCGGCAAAAGCATTGCCATGCGCATTACCCATGTCGGCAATGTCGGATTTCAGCCATTCAGCGTAGGCGTCGGGAAGCGGCAGGCGCCATGGCTCGTCGTCGCAGGACTTGCCGGCAGCAATCAGCGCATCGGCGGTCTCATCGCGGCGCGTCATCAGGGCCGGATAATCCGGGCCCAGGGCAACTCGTGCTGCGCCGGTCAGGGTAGCGAAATCGATCACTAGGTCGGGATTTTCCTCACTGGCCCTGGTCAAGGCATCGCCTAGTATCAGGCGCCCCTCGGCATCGGTATTGCCGATCTCCACTGTCAGGCCCTTGCGTGATTTGAGCACGTCACCGGGACGGAAGGAATTGCTCGAAATAGCGTTCTCGACCGCCGGTACGAACAGGTGGAGACGGACCGGCAGATTGCCATCCATGACAAGACCGGCCAGCGCGATGGCGTGAGCGGCTCCTCCCATGTCCTTCTTCATCAACTGCATGCCTGTGGCTGATTTCACGTCCAGACCACCGCTGTCGAAACACACGCCCTTGCCGACGATTGTCAGCACCGGATCGCTTTTCTTGCTGTGCCGACGTGACCACGTCAGGTGCAGAAGGCGCGGTGCATGGTGGCGGGCGGCGGCCCGGCCCACAGCATGGACCATAGGAAATTCGCGCTCAAGCGTCTCGCCCTTGGTGACGCTGAGCTTGGCGCCGTGTTCCTTCGCCAGCGCTTCGCATTCAGCCTCAAGCGCTTCGGGACCCATGTCTTCGGCCGGCGTATCGACCAATCGCCGCACCAGATTGACCGCCCTGGCTTCAGCTATGGCTGGTTCGATGGCCTTGACGTCCTTGGTCAGAAGCACCCTGGGACCGGTCGCGTTATCGTCATCCTTGTAGAGGGTGAAGCGGTATTGGGCAGTCTGCCAGCCATGCATGGCCGGGCCGGGCTCGCGCCCTTCGAGGCGATAGGTCCCTTCGGGCAGGCTCTCGGCAAGCTTGGCCATGCACCAGCTGGACAAATCTTCGGGATCGGCCACCCCGCCGACGGCGAACCAGCTGTCGCCATTAGGGACAATCCCGACCTGGAAGCTACCGCCGCTGAATTTCTGCGCGTCCAAAGCTGCGCGCTGTCCAGCGCTCAACCTCTTGCTCCAATCCGCGAAACCGGCCTCATTGACGAGATGTATGGCAATGGCGTCCTGATCCTGATCGGGCTTGATTAGCTTGCTTTTGGTCATCGTTTGTCCATTTGGATTGGCGTAGGGCACTGCTAATGGGAAGCGCGCCTAAAGGAGTCAAACGGGATGCGGCGGTTCAGCCTTGTAGTGACAGCGATGACGCTGCTTGCTGCGTGTTCAGTATCGGATGATACGGCGGAAGTCGGGGATGAGGCCGATTCTGTAGCGCTGAGCGATGCAAATGAGGCAGATGGAGGGGAAGCGGAGGCAGAGCAGCCCGAGGCAGTCGCTGTTGCTATCGAGGAAAGTTC
>SHLU01000116.1 GCA_004282995.1 Sphingomonadaceae bacterium | reverse complement strand
CGACCCCCAACAGCGCGATGGTCAGTCGGTCGCCGGGTTTGAGGCCGATGGCATTAGCCAGTTCCTCGTCGACCGAAACCGCCGGCTCACCGGCATAGTCCGGCCCCCACCATTCGCCGTCGACTATGGCATTGCCCGGAGGCACTTCGTCGGCATATGTCAGCCCGCGCTCGCCGCGCAGGGCCCACGCCCCTTCGGGTATCTCCTCCAGATCGGCAACGCGTGTCATCGCGTTTTCCGGCCCGTAGGCGATGATCGAACCGCGCATCGCGGGCAAAGCGCGAATGGCGGCATCTTCGTCCTGGGCCTGGACAAGCTGCTCGAATTCGCCGACCCGGTCGCGGGGGATGTCGAGAACGAAATAGTCGGGCGCTTCGTCGCTCACCCGGCTCTGGATATTTCCATCGATAGCACTCTGGATTGCCGCCAGCAGCACAAAGGCGCTGAGGCCAAAGCCAAGGGCGGTGACCAGCGCGCCGGTCGAGGTGCCCGGGCGACTGAGATTGGCCAGGGCGTTGCGTACCAGCGGATTGTTCGGTCGCCCGATTTTGCGTGAGGCTGCACGGATGCCCCAGCCGAGCAGCGCCAGCACGGCGAGCATCGCTGCCGCTCCGCCCAGAAACCCGGCGGCCAGCAGCGGCTGACGCGAAGTCGCCAGAGCCAGCGCCACGATAGCGACCAGTCCGCCACCAACCCAACGCAAGGCAGCCTTGTCGCGCGCCAGTGGCACGACCCGCGCCCGCATCAGCGCCATCGCCGGGAATGTGCGCGCGCGCAGCAACGGCGTCGCAGCGAAGACGAGGGCGACCAGCAGGCCAAAGGCAACGGCGAGCAACAGTGCGGTAGGTTCGAAGGTAAATCCGCTCGCCACCGGCAGCAATCCGGCGAGCGCCAGGCCCAGCAGGGGAGTCACTGCGAGACCGGCAACCAGGCCGGCGGCGCTGCCAGCGACAGCGGCCAGGCCGATCTGCATCGCATATATGCGGACGATATCGCCGCTCGTCGCCCCGAGCACCTTGAGCGTTGCGACCGAGTTGCGGCGCGCTTCGAGATAGGAGGACACGCCGCCGCCGATACCGATCCCGGCAATCACCAATGCGGCCAGTCCGACCAAGGTCAGGAACTCGCCCATTCGTCCAACGAACCGGTCGGCACCGGGGCTGGCCCGGTCACGATCGCGAAAGTCGAACCCCGCCAGTGGGAATTGGTCGGTCAGGGCGTCCTCCACTGCATCCGGATCACGCGCGGGATCATCGAAAGCGATGCGGGTTTTGGACTGGTACATTGCGCCCGGCTGGATCAGTCCGGCGGCGAAGGGTGTTTCCTCGTTGACGATCACCGTCGGACCGAGCTGGAACCCTTCGGACAGCTTGTCGGGTTCGTTGGCAATAACCCCGCCCACGCGCATCCTCATCGTGCCGAGATCGAACGTGTCACCGACCTCCAGTTCGAGCCGGTCCATTGCCCCCTGGCCCAGCCATGCCTCGCCGGTGGGGGGCGGGCCAACCGAGCGTCCATCAGTCAGTTTCAAATCGCCATAGAGCGGGTAGTTCTCGGCGACGGCCTTCAGACCAATCGGCGCAGTTGCATCGCCATTGCGCGCGACAACCTGCAAACGGGTACCTTGCGAAATCTCGCCATATTCGCGCAATGCCGCGAGTTCATCCTCGTTGAGGCTGCGCTGCCAGACCTCCACCTCGAGGTCACCGCCTAGAAATTCCTGTCCCCGCTCGGCCAGTTCCCCCTCGATTGCTGCAGTCAGCGTGCCGATGGCGGCCAGCGCGCCGGTGCCGAGGAACAGGCAGACCAGCAGCAGGCGCAGCCCCTTGAAGCGCAGCGAAAGCTCGCGCCTGGCAAGTGTCCAGGCTGCGCTCCATGATAGTTTGGCTGCTGCACTCATGCCTTTTTGTCTTGGAATTCATTCGCGGAGGTATCGGTGGCGATCACGCCGTCACCCAGGGTGATGATCCGCTCGCAGCGCTCGGCCAATGCCGGATCATGGGTGATTATGACCAGCGTTGCGCCGGTCTCCTCACGCCGCGCAAACAGCATATCGATGATCTCTGCGCCGGTCGCGGCATCAAGATTACCGGTCGGTTCGTCGGCAAAGATCAGTTCCGGGCGCGGTACGGTGGCGCGGGCGATGGCAACGCGCTGCTGCTCCCCACCTGAAAGCTGGCTGGGGTAATGGTCGATCCGGTGGCCCAGGCCGACCGCTTCGAGTTCGGCGGCGGCGCGGGCGCGGACATCGCGCTCGCCCGCCAGTTCCATCGGGGTTGCCACATTCTCTGCAGCGGTCATGGTCGGCAACAGGTGAAAGGCTTGCAGCACGATACCGATCCTGGCGCGGCGGGCGCGGGCAAGGTCGTCCTCGTCCATGTCGCTGAAATCGGCGCCGGCCACGTTGACCGTTCCCGAACTGGCCCGTTCCAGACCCGACAGGACCGCCATCAGCGAACTCTTGCCGGACCCCGAGGGACCAAGCAGCGCGAGCACTTCGCCGCGTTTCACATCGAGGTTGATGCCCTTGAGAATCTCCACGGGCTGCTTTTCCTGCCCCAGCGTCAGGGTCAGGTTGCGCGCGGAAATGGCGAGGGGGCCGGTACCATCCAGGGGGCCGTGCACGTTAGGGGTGTCAGTCACAATAATCGGGTGCCATATTGCAATCCATGGAACAAGGTAGATGGCCGAAGGGCCTAGGTCGTTGGTCGATTCCGCTGGTTGCACTGGCGGCCTTCGGCTGTGGAGATGGCGCAACCGTGGCCGAGCCGCCGGTCCCGCAAACGGATGCAGGTTCACCCACCAATGCCGAAGTGCCCGTAATGGGTCCCGAACGGCGCATCCTGGCTTTCGGGGACAGCCTGTTTGCAGGATATAACCTGCAGAAAAGCAACAGCTATCCGGCAAAGCTTGAGGCAGCTATGCGCGCGAAGGGGATCAATGCTCGCGTTGCCAATGCCGGCGTCTCGGGCGACACCAGCGCTGCCGGGATGCAGCGCTTTGCCTTCACGCTCGACAATATGGCTCAGCCTCCGGAATTGCTGATCCTCGAACTGGGCGGGAATGATCTGCTGCGCGGTATCTCGCCCGAGCAGACGCGTGCCAATCTGCGCGCAATCGTCGAGCAAGCGAAGGCGCGCGATATCGACGTGCTGCTGATGGGAATGCGGGCTCCTCCCAACATGGGGGCCGATTTCGTCGCCGAGTTCAACGATCTTTATGCCGATCTGGCGCGCGAATTCGGGCTGGATTTCATCCCGTTCTGGGTCGAACCGGTGGCCGATAGGCCCGAATTGATCCAGCGGGACCGCATTCATCCGACCGCCGAGGGGGTCGAACTGCTGGTGACCGAAACGCTGGATGAGATCATCGCGGCGCTGCCGAAGGACTAGTTGCGCGCATCGGCGCTTGCAGTTCAGATGCGTTGCACGTCGCCATCGGCAACCCGCCAGGTCGCAGCTTCGCCGAGGATGCCTTCGAACGGAGCGCGCTCGGTGCCGGTCATCCATACCTGCACACCGGTTGCTCGAAGCCGCTCGAACAAGGCAGTGCGGCGGACCGGATCGAGATGCGCGGCGACTTCATCCAGCAGCAGCACACCGGGCCGACCCTGTGCCGCCCGCTCGCCATGGGCGAGGGTGATGGCGATCAGCATCGCCTTTTGTTCGCCGGTGGAGCATTGCTGGGCGGGCACATCCTTGCCAGCCATGATGACTGACAAGTCGTCGCGATGTGGTCCGGTCAGCGTGCGTCCGGCGCGGCGGTCATGCATCCGGCCTGATCGCAATGCTACTCGCAGTTCGTCTTCATCAAAAGGCGATTGCGTATCGATAGCCAGCATTGGCTGGGCGAAAGGTCCGCCAGCGTGGTTTTCCAGCGTCTCGGTGAGCGCGCCGACCAGTCGTGCGCGTCCCTGCGCAAGCGCGCTGCCGTGGCTCGCCATCTGCGCCTCGATCCCATCCATCCACGTCGGATCGGGAGCGGTATCGTCGGCCAGCAGCCGATTGCGCTCGCGCAGGGCATTCTCGTAACGTGCGGCGTGGCGGGCATGCATGGGGTCAAGCGCAAGTGCCATGCGGTCCATAAAGCGGCGTCGATCGCCGGCAGAGCCTGTGAAGATGCCGTCCATCGCCGGGGTGAGCCAGCCGATCGCCAGCCACTCCCCCAACGCAACCGCGCTTGCCTCCGCGCCGTTGATGCGCACCCGGCGGCGGCCCGGACGGGCCGGATCGACCTGCGTTCCGATCTGGACCGGCTCCTGCCCATCACTTGGGGAGAGGCGGGCGCCGATGGTAAATCCACCGCTTCCTGTGCTGCGCACCATGTCCGGCAGTGCCGCACGGCGCAATCCGCGGCCGGGCGCGAGTAGTGAAATGGCTTCGAGGATATTGGTCTTGCCGGCACCGTTCTCGCCCACCAGCAGGTTGAACCTCGCCGTTTCGTCGAGCGTCGACACGGCGTGATTGCGAAAATCCGAGAGCGAGATGCGGTCGAGCGACATTGGGTCGCGTGCACTTAGCGCGGGTGCCGGACGCTTGCTACGAAAAAGCCGATGCCAATTATTGGGGAAAATTCCCAACCTTTCGTTTTGATGAACAGGCCGATTCTGGATGGCATCGCGAGAAAGGGCAGAAATCCGCCATTTTTTTAAACTGGCATGGCTGATGCAACGTCTTGCGCGTCCGGCGGGATGGTCTCGCCGGACCAGACAGACACCAAGAGGAATACCCCCATGACCTTCAATATCGACCGTTTCTTCGCCGCTGCTTTCGCCGTCGCCCTTTCGGCAGTTGCCATGGCAACCGCGATCGTCCCCGCCACCCCGACCCTGATCGTCTGATTTTTCAGACATATTCACCGAAATAAGGACTGACCCCCATGTTCGAATTCAAGACCGCCGGAAATCGCCTCTTCGCAGCCGTATCGGCCTTTGGCATTTCCACCCTCGTGATGGCCTTCGCCATCATCCCCGCCAGCCCTACAGGAGTGATTGCATGAACCAGATTTCCAACAAGAAGAGCGGTCCGCCGTCGAAAAATTTTCGGCTGGATCGCAGCAATGCGAGAATCTGGGGCGTGTGCGCCGGCATCGCGCGCTATTTCGGGATCGACCCCATGATGGTCCGCATCGGCTTCGTCTTAGGTACCTTGATCGGCTTTGGATCGTTGATCCTGGTCTATATCGCCATTGCCCTGATTGCTGATTGAGGGGCCTAAGGGTCCCGCAATCCAACCCGGATAAATTCCTCCCGAGCGAACCCGCCGGGAGGTTGTTGCCTAGCCGGTATAACCGCTGCCGGCGAACCGACATCACATTGCCGAAATACCGCCGTCGAGCTTAAGCTCCGCCCCGGTCATGAAGCGGCTTTCGTCGCTCGCGAGATACAGCACCGCATTGGCGATATCGCTCGGCTCGCCGACGAATTTGAGCGGGATTTGCCGCGCCAGCTTTTCCAGCAGCACGTCTTTGTCCAGGTTGTGATGCTTGGCCGTCCCGTCGAGGATCGGCGTATCGACAAATGTCGGATGGATCGAATTGCTGCGGATCTGCATGTTGTTCTTGGCACAATGCAGGGCGATCGATTTGCTCAGCATCCACACTGCAGCTTTGGAAGCATTATAGGCCGGCATGGTGTCGCTGGCGATCAGGCCGGCAATCGAACTGATGTTGATGATCGACCCCGGCGCGTGCTCCCGCATCAGCGGCAACGCCGCCTGACAACCATGGAAAATGCCATCGACATTGATCGCGAAGCAGCGTTTCCAGTCATCGAAATCGCAGGTTTCGATATTGCCGGCCACGCCAATGCCGGCGTTGTTGACCAGAACGTTGAGCCCGCCCATTTCGTCGCGCGCCAAGGCGACTGCGGCATCCCAGTCGCCGCGGTCGGTCACATCATGCGCAATTGAACAGGCGGTGCCATCGCCGTGTTCGGCATTGATGGCAGCAGCGGTTTCGGCCGCGCCGTCACCGTTGATATCGGTGCACAGGACCCGCGCGCCCTCGGCTGCCAGCGTCTTGCAATGCTGCGCGCCAAGCCCCTGTGCTGCACCGGTCACCAGCGCCATCTTGCCCGCCACGCGGCCTTGTTTCGAACCTGCCATCAATCTTCTCCCAGAAATCCCGGCGCCATCAACATGGCGATCCGTACATCGATACCGTGGCCTTTCGCGCGGCGCCCTGCAACGAATTGCGCAAGCTCGGTTAGTTTGACGCGGTGGACGGTGATATCCTCGCTCTCGGTTCCGCCGCCATTGCTCACCTTTTTCAGCCCATGGGCGCGGAGCAGGGTGAAGCTCTCGCTGACCATACCGGGGCTGGAGTAGAATTCGCCGATCGGCTCCATCACTTCTGCGCGGTAGCCGGTCTCCTCTTCCAGTTCGCGGATCGCGGCGGTGCCGGCATCCTCTTCCTCTGCGCCTTCGTGGTCGCCGATCAGTCCGGCAGGTATCTCCAGACAGACGCGGCCCAGTGGGATGCGATACTGCTCGACCAGCAACACGTGGCCGTCGTCGATGGCGATAATCGCAGCGGCCCGGATACCGCGCGAGCGACTGGCATACTCCCAGCGGCCCCTGCGCTTGGCGGTTACAAACTTGCCCTGCCAGACGATTTCTTCCGGCAGAGCGGCATCGGGATCGGTCATGGTCTGTGGCCTAGACCTCGATCAACCGGTCCGGCAACTCGTTTGTGTCATCCACCGAGCGGGGGAAGTGCTTGCTCAATATCCCGCCGACATCGCGGACCCCGGCGGCCAACCCCTCGGCAATGCATCCCTCGCGAATCTCCTCCAGCATGTCGGCCATGGCATCGCCCCAGACATCGGCGCTGACCAGTTCGGCAATCGGCTGGTCGGCTACGATCTCCGCGCGGTGTTCGCACATCGAAAGGTAGATCAGGACACCGGTGCGTCCGTGGGTCCGACGTTCGGCGCCGACCTTGAAATGCTTGACTGCCTGGGCATGGACCCGGGCGGTCTTGAGCGGGCCGGGGACGGCCGCAAACCGCAGCTTCTCCCACGAAAATGCGAGCCAGCTAAGTCCGAACGCAACGAGGCCAATGGCAATGGTCATGGTGGCGATTTCGCCGGCGGTCCATTGATGTGTCCAGCCACCGATCAGATTGTCCCACAGGTCAAGGATCGGCTGCGGGAACAGCGCGAACACGCTCATTACGGAAAAGGCGATCGCCACCGAATAGAGCTGGACGACGTCGGTGTAGTCGCCTGAACGGTCAGCCAGCACGGTCACGATCTCACCCGAAGTGTTGAGCTCAGCCGCGCCAACCGCGTCGGAAACGATCTTGTGTTGCTCGGCATCGAGATAGGCCATCGTCTACCACCCTCCGGAGGCGCCGCCGCCCCCGAATGAACCGCCGCCGCCGCCGAAGCCGCCACCGCCGAACCCGCCGCCGCTATCGCCGTGGCGGCA
>SHLU01000115.1 GCA_004282995.1 Sphingomonadaceae bacterium | reverse complement strand
CCAATTGTTTGAGGCGTGAAGCTTCGAACCAACCTGAATCCGTCAACGGTGCGCTGGTGGCGATGGCCTGGCACTCTGCCTGAAGCGGTCCGCGCAGCCATTGGGCGATCGGAGTAACGAAGCCCTGTTTGGGCCTGTAGAGCACGTCTTCGGGTAAGGATCGGGTCATTGTGTGTTTCAAAAGCCACTTCCCTTGGCGCCCCCTGATGCGCGCCCGGTGCGGCAATCCGGCAGCAAACTCGACGAGGCGATGATCGAGCAGCGGTTCACGCGCTTCGAGACTTACAGCCATGCTGGTGCGATCGACCTTGGTCAGGATATCGCCGGGCAGCCAGAATTTGAGATCGGCATACTGCGCACGATCCAGCCCCGTTCGAGCCGGCGCGTTTCGCATCAGGTCGATGAAAGGTTGCTCGGCACAATAGCCGGACAACTCGCGAATCATTCGGTTGGTGTAGAGGTGGTGGCGCAATTCGGGGGGCGATATGGCGAGTGCCCCTGCATATCCCTCCTCCCCGCTCGTTCCGAGCGCACGAAAGGTTGCCTTCGCCCGCAGCGGACGCGGGGCCCAGTCGGCCTGGGGCCAGACCCTGCCAAGCGTCCCAAATACTGCGCTGCGCAAGGCTTGCGGCAGGATCGATCGAACCTGCTCTTCCCGCGCGTGGAAAACCTGGCGACGATATCCCGCGAAGGCTTCGTCGGCGCCATCCCCGGACAGCGCGACTTTTACATTCTGGCGGGCCAATTGGCAGACCCGCCAAGTAGGCAGCGCGGAAGCATCAGCGAACGGCTCGTCGAACATGCCGGCCAACTGCTCGACGGCATCAAAATCGTTCGCGTCTACGATCCGCTCGTGATGACGCGTGCCGAAACGATCAGCCACTCGGCGGGCGTATGTGGTCTCGTCGAGCTCGCCGACATCGAAGCCGATCGAGCAGGTGTTGACAGGCGCATTGCTGGCTTCGGCCATCAAGGCCACAACGCTCGAACTGTCGACCCCGCCCGACAGGAAGGCGCCAAGCGGAACATCGGCCACCATGCGCGATTCCACACCTTCGCGCAGGTGGTGCAACAACCGGGCAGAGAGGTCCTGCGTGCTGCCCTTGTGCCGGTTCGAAAAATCGACATCCCACCACTGTACAGGGCGTGGCGGCGGCATATCGTGGCGCAGCAGTCGATAATGACCTGCTGGTAGCTTCTCGACCCCTTTGAGGATCGATCGATGATCGGGCACATAGCCCCATGCAAGATAATCCTCGACCGCCAACGGATCGGCCTCGCGCCGAAGTAGCGGGTGCGCCAGAAGCCCCTTCAGCTCCGATGCGAAAGCGAGGCTGCCGTCACTGAGCGGTGCCATGAACAGAGGTTTCACACCCAGCCGGTCACGAGCGAGGAACAGCGTCCTGTCACCCCGGTCGTAAATGGCAAAGGCGAACATCCCGTCCAGCCGATCCAGACAGTCCGGACCCCATTGCTGCCACGCAGCGAGGATCGTCTCGCTGTCTCCTTCGGTAGCAAAGTGCGCGCCAAGCTTCACGAGCTCACGTCGCAATTCCCGATAGTTGTAGATTTCGCCGTTGAAGACCAGAACCGCGCGTCCATCGACCGAGTGCATCGGTTGGGGCGAGCCCTCGAGGTCGATGATCGACAGGCGGCGATGGCCAAGCCCAACACCGTGCTCTGTCCAGATGCCGCTACCGTCAGGTCCACGGTGGACCATGGTATCGGTCATGCGTTCAACGCGACGCGGATCGACCGGCTTGGGTGTCCCGCAATGGAAGATACCGGCGATTCCGCACATGGCGCGGGAGTTATCGCCTTTCTGCGATGCGGTCTATCCACGGGCCCAGCGGCCCTGTGGACTCGATGAAGGCGGCGATGGCAACAGCGGGATCGACGCTGGGGGCCTCGACCGCCGAGATAATCAACATGGTCGTGGGCCGGGCCTGCATGGTGAAACGGTCCTTGATAACCTCGAACTTGAGGTCGGCCGGGCTACCGGTAAGCAAATCGCCATGTCGATACCACGTGAATGCCATGCGCCGGATGCGACCAAGCGCGAACAGTTGGTCTACCTTCGCCCCGTCATCGTCCACTCCCCCGCTCATCCAGCGCCAAGGCGTATCGGGCACCAACGCGCCTTCTCCAGGAGCGCCGGGATCGCTTTCGCCACCGAGCGAAGCATATCGGGCGAGGAAAATATCGACTGTCTGCCCCGCCTCATTGCGATACCGCCCGAGCAGCCGATGATCAGCACCTGTTGCTTGCGGCTGCCAGGCCAGTTCCGGTTCGTCATCGATCGCCTGCCACCCCTGCACTTGCGGCAGGACGAAATGGGTTACCGGCGCTGCTTCGAGCCGCGTCGCAATGCTGGTCCATAAGGCGAACCCCAGCAACAAAGCAGCACCGGCCGCAGTCACTGGGGTGACGCTCCCTCCAAAGCGCTCGAAGCGGTCAATCCAATGCGTCTCCAAGAGCGCGCCTGCATCTATGCCAGGATCATCCGGGGCGCGGTCGAAGTAGGGCCAGGCTGCGCCAAGCACGATGGCAAGGACGATGGCAAAGAATATCCAGCCGTAGAAAATGTGATCGAAACCGGCGGCGAACTCGATGCCCTGAGACTGGGCAATGTAGATTGTCCCCCATGCCCGAATGCCATTGGCAACAATCGGCACGGCCAGGCACAGGCCAAGGAACAGCGCCCGCCGCACCCAGCTTGTAAAGCACGCCTGGGCGACCAGTACCCCCAGTGCCACCATGGCGACCAGAAACTGGACCCCCGAACAAGCTTCGGCGACTTCGAACAGGCCCGCCGGCGTGTCGATGAACACCCCTTCGATATGGGCGGGCACGCCGCTCCATTCCGTCAGCGCAATCGTGATCTTGGCGGTCATCATCTGGAGGGCAGGTACAAGCTCGTCGCCGAATGGAACGAGGAACAGCGCGTAGCCGAGCGGAAAGATGAGGCCGAGAGTAACCCGTGGTCCCAGCACGGCCAGAACCGCTGCCTGCATCGCAGCCACCGCGCCCAACTGGCTGAAAGTATTGATCTCGCCGATGCGCCCCAGAAACCAGAGCAACAAGGCACCGGCGAATGCGACGAGCCCGGGCCACCACGCGGCAGGCGTGATCTTTGCCAACTCGCCGCGCCTGATCCATGCCAAGCCTGCCAAGATGGCTGGGATCAGCAGGATATGGTTGTAGGTCGAGATGTTCCACCACTGGTCAAACATCGTCAGCCAGTCACGATATGTAACCAGCAGGATCGCACTCCACAGCAAACCGAGCCGTGCAAGGGGTCCACGCCAGGTCGGTGCAATAATGCCCCGCGATGCTTCATCGCTTAGCGAGCCTAGGGCAGCCTCACGCGGCATCGCGCTTACCTCCTTCCGGCATTACGATTTCGGCCAGCGGTGCCAGCATCGCCGGCCATGCCTGATGGGTGAGGACGTAATCGCGCGCCGCCTTGGCAAGGGATGCTGCCTTCGCTGTGTCTTCGAGCAATGCTCCGGCCTGATTGATCATCGCCGCATCGGTGCTCGCGAGGGCGAAATGCGTGCCATCTTCGGCGTCGATGCCGGTAGCCGCTTCTTGTGAGGCCAGGACCGGCCGGGCCATCGCCATCGCCTCGAGAACCTTGTTCTGGATCCCGCGCGCGATGTCGAGCGGTGCAACGGCAAGATCGGCAGCCCGCAAGAACGGGCGCACATCGGGCACTTCGCCCCAAACGCGGACGCCAGCCCGCTTTTCGAGCGCCAGGACCTGGCCGGTCGGGGCGCGCCCGACAACGTGGAAAGTAGCAGACGGATGGTTTGCGCGGAGAGCAGGCAGTATGGCCGTGGCCATCCGTTCGGCGGCAGCAATATTGGGCGGATAGTCCATCTGTCCGGTGAATACGAGATGCGGTCCGGGCTGTTCGACAAGCTCCGGATGCGGCGCGACTGCTTCGGGGTCGAACAATGCCGCATCGATGCCATTGCGTATTGCGCGAAGGTCGACGTGGTCCGCGTCATGGAGGCGTGATCGGAACAGTTCGGCTTCGTCCTCGCTAACCAGCATTACCGTGTCGGCACGCCGGGCCAATCTTTCTTCCTCGCGTGCAAGGGTCACACCTTCACGGCGGTCAATCCAGCTTCGCGGGGTTCTCCCGGATGCTCCATAGGCTTCGAACTTGGCGCTATCGACATCGCACAGGTCTATCACCACACGTCCGGGGAAATCAGCCGGGATGTACTGACCCATCTGTCCGGAGAAAATGAAGATCGTCTCGATCAAGCGGGTGGCAAGAACTTCGCGGACCCATTGGCGCAGCGCGGCATTGTCGAACGCCGCGAGACAGACCGGCCTGCCGGTGGCGAGCGCGTCGAGGCCAGCCAGCGGCAGCGGTCTGGTGCGCTTCACCAAGCGATAGCTGGATGCGACCTCCGCAAGATCGCTCTCCGCAGCAAGATCACCCCCGGTTTCCGCGAATGTGCCGACATGAACCGGTGCAAGCTCCGCAAGCGCCTTGAGCAAATGGTGCGAACGGATCTTGTCGCCCCGGTCGGGCGGAAACGGGATGCGATGCGAAAGGAACAGGATCTCGCCCATCAGGCGAGCCCGCGAGCAATCACCGGGCCGATGCGATTGGCGACACCCAGAGGCAGCTTCTTCCACAATTCGATCTTGCGCCGGTAACTCGCACTTGTGGGATCCACATCACGCGGAGACGCTTCTGGTGCAGTCCAGAAGGAGTAGACCAGCGGCTCTGGCTCGAACCCCCAGTTCTTCTTGAAATGATACGGCCCGCTGCCGGTCTTCGAGCGTCCAAAATCGAAGGTGATGCACCCCTTCCTGCGGGCATGGCACATCAGAGAATAATACATCACTTCGTTGGCGCGCAGGCCCCGCGCATCCCACACACCGCCGCCCCAATAGGGCAGTGCCGAACCCATATGATACAGGGTCAGAACACTCGCGACGGGGCGCTTGTCCTGCCAGACCGTGAGGATGTCGGCCTCGTCACCGAAACTGTCCAGAACCGCGTCGAACAGGCTGCGCGGAAACACCGGCGTGCCAAGATTGCGCACACTTTCGGCGTAGCAGGCGTAGTGCGCCGCCCGGTCCCGTTCGGCATCGCCGATAGTGACAACGAGGTCGGCCTTCAGACCCTTGCGGACTTCGGCGCGCTGCTTGCGCGGGATTTCCAGCAGTTGCGCTTCATCACTTTCCGCCAGCGGCTTGGCGAAGCCACAGTGACTGTCAGCCCGGGTTTCCCAACCTGCTGGCGCCTCGCCGCCGCGCAATTCAACCGAGGCACAGCTTCGCCGAATGGCAAGTTCGCTCGCTGCGCGGGCCAGCCGCCGGATCGTCTTGGGCGAGATAACCAGCGAGCCACCACCCACGCCAAATCCGCTGGATACTAGCGCCGGTGCAAAGAATGGCGAGCGAACCTCAACCAGTGGCAGCCAGCCAGTTATCGCCCCGCCCTTTTCCGCGAGCACGCCCGTTGCCCGTTGTCCGGTGGACTGTTCAACCGCACGCAACCAGCGCGGCAGGTGGAATGGCGAGCCGTTGGCGCGATAGACAAAGTCGGCAATCCTTGCCGCTTCACCGGGATCGCGCAGGTCTGCAATTGCGACCGTTTCCTCGCATAAGGCAAAGGGTGCATTCATGCAGCCAGTTCCTCCGCGTTCAGAGCCTCGCGTGCGGCGATCATGTCCATCCGGCCCCAGGCGAACTCGTGCACCAGATCTCCGAGCTTACCGGCCATCTTGTCGAGATTGGTATAATGCCGCAGCCGTGACCGGACCGGGGCATTACCGACACGGGGCTGCTGGGGATCGATTTCCCACGGATGGAAATAGAACACAGCTGGCCGCCCTTCGCGCCGGTTGACCTGGCGGATAGCCCAGCGACTGAAGGCGTAGGGAAGGACGCGGAAGAATCCGCCCCCGCCCGCAGCTACCCTGCGGCCGCCAAGGATGGCGGTGGTGACAGGTAGTTCGACCAGATCGCTCCACGGCAGCGGCTTGAAGGCAAAGCGCGGGGCTTCGCGCCAGCCATAGTGGTCATGCGCCACCGGAGCTACGCTGGAGGAATAGCTGTATCCCTGTTCCGCCAGTTCCATATAGGCCCATGGCGTGCGCTGATCGATCGAGAAACTGGGCGCACGATAGCCGCTGATCTTCACTCCGGCGGCATCTTCCAGGATCATTCGCGCCAGCTTTATGTCACCGGCGAATTGCTTGCGATCGAAGGTGAAAACGCGCGCGTGGTCAAAGCCATGGCTGGCCAGTTCATGCCCGCGCTCGACGATCGTACGCATCAGCGCGCCGTTCTTCCTTGCCACCCAGCCGAGCGTGAAGAAAGTCGCCTTGACCTCAGCGGCGTCGAACAGATCGAGTATGCGCAGGACATTGTCCTCGACACGCGTTGCAAGCCCGTCCCAATCGTCCCGGTCGATTACATTCTCGAACGCGCCGACCTGGAACCAGTCCTCGACATCGACGGAAAGTCCATTTGTTATCACGGGCGAATTCATCGCGCCCCTTCCCTGGTTATCAGGCCGTCGGTCAGGCAGCGCGACGGCTCTGCCCCTCAATCCATTCGATCATCATCGCCAGAACTTGACGCACGCTCTGTTCCTGCTCGGCGAGTTTGCTTTCGAGTTGTTCAATGCGGTCCTGAGCATCGGCCGGCATGGTTGCGGGCTCTGCTTTCGACAGCGCATCAACCGCCTCCTGCAATGCTGCGATCTGCGCATCGCGTTCGGAAAGCAGAGCTTCGAACCTGCGCGCTTCTTCATCCGCGCGCGCCTCGTCCTCTGTCGCCGAGGGCGATTCCTCGATTGATTCTGGAGCATCGGTCTCAGCAAGAGCGTGCTTGATTGGACCGGGTGCAGGTCCGCGCTGGACTTTCACCATCGGCGACGGAGCCGCTTCGGGGAAAGCATTGTCGCTCTGCATCTCGTTCAGCACGGCGCTCAGCATCGCATTGTCGATCCTGGTCCGCTGCTCGACAGCGCCCAGCAGCAACAGCCGCGTGGCAACCTGATTTATCCGTCGCGGGATACCACCAGTGGCCTGGTACATCTCGGCAAACACGCGCTGGTCGAAAGCCGGGTTGCCGTCCCAGCCGACACAGCTGAGGCGATGTTCGATGTAGGGCTGCAGTTCTTCCGATTCCATCGGGCCCAGATGATGTGCAGCGATCACGCGCTGGCGCAGCTGTTCGAGCTCGCCGTGGTTGGCCAGCACATCCTTGAATTCGGGTTGGCCGAGCAGCAATTGCTGCAGCAAGGGGTGCGAGCCGAGCTGGAAGTTCGACATCATACGCAGTTCTTCGAGCGCTTCGATGCTCAAATTTTGCGATTCATCGACCACGAGCAGACAACGGCGGCCAGCGCGCGCTTCTTCGTGAAGGAAGTCCTCGATCGCGCCGAGCGCACTGGCCTTGTCACGCCCTTCGATATCCAGACCGAAGCTTTGCGCGACGA
>SHLU01000114.1 GCA_004282995.1 Sphingomonadaceae bacterium | reverse complement strand
GTGCTGCAGATGCAGCAGGGCCGCCGACCAATCAGCCGTTCTTGAGGCTTTCGTAAGCCCACTCGATCCACGGCAGAAGGCGCTTCAGGTCCTCCTGCTCGACCGTGCCGCCGCACCAGATGCGAAGGGATGGCGGAGCATCGCGATAACCGTTGAAATCATAGCCGACATCGCGCTCTTCGAGCATCGTGGCGATCTTCTTGGGCACCGCGGCCTGGTCCTCATCGGACAGACTTTCGTACCAATCGCCCTGGAAGCGGAAGCACACGCCAGTATTGGTCCGCTTGGCCGGGTCGGCGACCATATTGCGCAGCCACGGCGTGTTCTCGATCCAGTCGCTCACGATCTTGGCATTGGCGTTGGCGCGTTCGAACATCGCTTGCCGCCCGCCGATCGATTTCGCCCACTCGAGCGCGGCGATATAATCCTCGGTCGCCAGCAGCGAAGGGGTGTTGATGGTCGCGCCTTCGAAGATGCCGGTATTGATCTTGCCGCCCTTCTTGAGGCGGAACAGCTTTGGCAGCGGCCATTCGGGATCATAGCTTTCGATCCGCTCCACCGCCTTGGGGCTGAGGATCAGCATGCCGTGCTGCGCTTCCGAACCCATGACCTTCTGCCAGCTATATGTCGTGGCATCGAGCTTGGCCCAGTCCATTTCCATCGCGAAGATGGCGCTGGTGGCATCGTTGATGGCAAGGCCCTCGCGCCCGGGTGCAAGCCAGTCGGTATCAGGGATCTTCGCGCCGCTGGTAGTGCCGTTCCAGGTGAAGACGACATCGTTGTCCTGCGGGATCGAGGCGAGATCGGGGATCTCGCCGTAATCGGCATCAAGCGTCGTGAGCTTGGGCAGCTTGAGTTGTTTGGCTGCGTCCTGGATCCAGACATTGCCGAAACTTTCCCATGCCGCCACCGTCGCCGGGCGAGCCGGATCAAGCATGGTCCACATGGCACACTCGAGCGCGCCGGTGTCCGAAGCAGGCATGATCCCGACAAGGTAGTCCTCGGGAATACCGAGCAGTTCCTTCGACAGGTCAATGGCATATTTCAGCCGCGCCTTGCCGACGCTCGATCGGTGCGAGCGACCCAGTGATTCGGTTTTGAGTGTGTCGAGGGACCAGCCAGGAAACTTGACGGTGGGTCCGGACGAAAACTGAGGGCGATCCGGCTTCAGTGCCGGTTCGCTGGTATGCTTGGTCATGTATTCTCTCCTTCCAGAGAGCTCGCGCGGCGTTGGGACCGCGTGGCCCACCGGCGGCACTAAAGTTGCGCGGGATTAAGTCAATGCGAAATAGGTATGCATCGGCGAATAGGGTTGTCGATCGGATCAACGCCCTCTCGCCAAGCGCGTTCCTGATGCCTATGGACTGAGCCTATGGAGACGAGCGATTTGCGGATCGCGTTGTTCAGCGGGAACTATAACTATACCCGCGACGGCGCGAACCAGGCCCTGAACAGGTTGGTGGATTACCTTCTTAGGCAGGGGGCATCCGTCCGCGTATTCTCACCCAAAGTGGCCGAGCCGGACTTCGAACCGACCGGAGAATTGTTCGACGTTCCCAATGTCCGCATGCCGGTAAAGGGTCGCGGCGAATACCGCATGCCGCTTGGGCTCAATGCACGCGCGCGCAAGGCGCTCGACAGGTTCAAGCCGAACATGGTTCACGTTTCGTCACCCGATCCCACCGGTCACGCGGCGCAGAGATGGGCGCGCAAGCACGGCATTCCGGTGGTCGCCTCGGTCCACACCAGGTTCGAGACCTATCCCCGCTATTACAACGCCGCATTCCTCGAACCTGCAATCGAATGGATCCTGCGACGGTTCTACAACCGCTGCGACGCCTTGGTAGCCCCCTCGCAGAGCATGATCGCGGAATACAAGGCGATGGGGATGCACCAGGATATCGGCTTGTGGACGCGCGGGGTCGATCGCGAGACTTTTGATCCCTCACGGCGCGACCTGGACTGGCGACGTTCGCACGGATTAGCCGACGACGATGTCGCCATCGCCTTTCTCGGCCGGCTGGTGATGGAAAAGGGGCTCGACGTCTTCGCCGAGGCCATCATCGCTCTGCGCAAGCTGCAGGCGCCGCACAAAGTGCTGGTGATTGGCGATGGTCCCGCACGCGAGTGGTTCGAAAAAGCCTTGCCCGGAGGCATCTTCGTCGGTTTCCAGACCGGACGTGACCTGGGCAGGGCGCTGGCGAGCGCCGATATCTTCCTCAACCCGTCGATCACCGAAACCTTTGGCAATGTCACGCTGGAAGCAATGGCAAGCGGATTGCCGGTGGTCGCGGCATCGGCCACGGGCGCTTCGAGCCTGGTCGTCGATGGCGAAACCGGCAGATTGGTGCCGCCGGGCGATGCAGCCGCCTTTGCCGAGGCGCTTGCCCCTTATTGCACCGATGATTCACATCGTCTCGCCCATGGGGAGGCAGGAGAAAAGCGCAGCCGCGCCTATAGCTGGGATGCGATCAACCAGGCGGTGGTCGACACCTACCTGCGGGTCGCAAATCCCTAGCGCAGCACGCCGGCAGCAGTCATGCGGCGCGCATAAAATGCAAACAATATAACCGACACCCAGATCACGATCGAGAAAACCACTGCGAAGGGCGAGTTGAGAGCCTCCGGCATGTCAGTGGTGTAGGTGTAGATCGTCGAACCGACGAGCCCGATTATCGACAGGATCATCGCGTGATAGGCGAACCGGCTGCGCGCCAGCAGCAGCAGCGCACTTGCCAGCGCTGCCCACACGCTCAGCGCCCACATCGCGTCAACCCAGGCAGGGAAGGAACCGTAATAATCGAGGATCACCTGCAAATCGGTGCCGACGCTCTCGGCCATCTCACCGAGATAATCCTCATTGCGGGACTGGGTCTGGACATAATCCCATGCGCCCCCGGCGAACCACAGCACGCCGACGATCGCGATCAGCCACAGATGCCACGGCGCCTTTGTCCGCGTTGCCTCGTCCGTCACCTGATCCGCCAACGCATCAGCTGAGCACCCCGCGCTTGCGCATTACCCAAGCATACCAGAGCAGCATTGCCGCAATCAGCAACACCACGCCCATCATCGGCGAATTGCCCATCTCTTCGAGCAAGGGCGGATAATCGACTCCGGCCTGGTAAATCATCGAGACGAGGACACCGGCGATCGATACCGCGAAGGCCGTCACGGCCCAACGATTACGGAACAGCAGCAGTAGCGACCCGGCAAGTCCGCCCCAGACTCCGAAGGCCCAGGCTGCATCGGCCCAGGCCGGAGCGTTCCCGAGGAATTCCAGCATCGCATCGGTTGTTGCCTGATCGATACCCATGCTGGCAAACCAGCCCTGGTTGGAGGTCTGCGTCATGGTATAGTCGGTCGCACCAAAACCGTTCCATAACGTCGCGACGACGCCGATCACCCACAGGTGCCACGGCGTAGTTTGCTTGCCCAATCTGTTCATAATGGCCCTCTCCTCGCCACCGCCCTTCACCGGAGCGATTGGAAAGCCATGCTAGCACGCCGGAACCTGCCCTCAAAACGCGTTAATGTGTTGGGGCCAGTCCTTCATAGCCTCTCGATCTTGCGGGCAACCTCATCGATCATGTCGACGATATCGCGTCGCGCCTTTTCATCGAGTTCGCCGGCCTTGAACTTGTGCTTGAGCACGGCGGCAAGATTGCCCGCCGCGCGGAAAAGTTCGTGCGGCGTGCCTTCATCACCCGGCCGCCTGCCATAGGCAGTGAGCCGCTCGATCAAAGCCGCGACCTCGTCGGAACGATCCTCGAGTTCCTCGCGCCCGGCGTCGGTCGCCTCGTAAGCCTTGCGGCTCTCGTTTCCGGCGGTTTCGGCTATTGCGCCCTCGTCTTGCAACAGTGAAAGCGTGGGATAGATGGTGCCCGGACTTGGCGAATATGCGCCGTCGGTCATGTCCTCGATGGCCTTGATCAATTCGTATCCGTGGCGCGGCTCATCGGCGACGAGCTTGAGCAGGACGAGACGCAGCTCGCCAGGGCCGAACATGCGCCCCCGTCGGCGCCGACGGCCACGATGCATGGTGGCCCCGTCCCAGTCGCCCCATGCAGCTCCTGCCCGCGAACCGGACCATGTACCTGACTGCGATGCAGCCATCATGGCGATAAATGGCCAGCCGCTCATTCGCATCCTGCGGCGATACCGATGCCCGTACATAATTGTCCTCCTGCGTGGCAGTTAAGATTGTTCTAAGATATATCTTAGATGCATCTTGGCAAGTCTCCCATGCATTTTTCCGACCAAACGCCTATCTATCCCGATCAATGGCCGACCTGTTCCAAGACGATCCCCCCTCGCCCTTTTCGAAGGACCAGCCGCAAGATGATGCGCCGCTGGCCGATCGCCTGCGTCCGCGCACATTGGACGAAGTCATCGGGCAGGAGCACCTGACAGGCCCCGAGGGTGCGATTGGACGAATGGTGGCGGCCGGACGGCTGTCGAGCATGATCCTGTGGGGGCCACCCGGCACCGGCAAGACCAGCACCGCACGCCTGCTGGCCGATGCTGTCGGCATGCGCTTCGTTTCGATCAGCGCGGTGTTCTCGGGCGTAGCCGACCTCAAGAAGGCCTTTGCCGAGGCCGACAAGATGGCGACGGCAGGCCAGCGCACTTTGCTGTTCGTGGACGAAATCCACCGCTTCAACCGTGCCCAGCAGGACGGCTTCCTGCCCTTCGTCGAACGCGGCACCGTGACGCTGGTCGGCGCAACGACCGAGAATCCCAGCTTCGAACTCAATGCCGCCCTTCTCAGCCGAGCGCAGGTGCTGATCCTGCACCGGCTCGATGCGAAAGCGCTGGGTAAATTGCTCGACCGGGCCGAAGGACTGGCTGGTCCCCTTCCCCTCACCACTGAAGCCCGCGAGGCGCTTGTCGCCAGCGCCGATGGCGACGGGCGCTTCCTGCTCAACCAGGCCGAGACGCTCTACAATGCCAAGATCGATGCGCCGCTGGATCCGGGCGCGCTGGGCCAGTTCCTGCAACGGCGAGTCGCAGTCTACGACAAGGACCGCGAGGGGCATTACAACCTCATCAGCGCGCTGCATAAATCCTTGCGCGGATCTGACCCCCAGGCATCGCTTTACTACCTCGCAAGGATGCTCACCGCCGGGGAGGAGCCACTCTACGTCCTGCGCCGGCTGGTCCGCATCGCCAGCGAAGATATCGGCCTCGCTGATCCGCAGGCGCTGACCCAGTGCCTCGCTGCCAAAGATGCCTATGAATTCCTCGGTAGTCCGGAAGGTGAACTCGCCATCGTCCAGGCCTGTCTTTATTGCGCCACTGCGCCCAAGTCGAACGCCGCCTATGCAGCACAAAAGGCCGCGTTTCGTAGCGCGAGGGAAACCGGCAGCCTGATGCCGCCACAAAACATCCTCAACGCCCCGACCAAGCTCATGAAAGAGATCGGCTACGGCAAGGGATATGCTTACGATCACGACGCGGACGAGGGCTTTTCCGGCGACGATTACTGGCCCGAGGAAATGGAGCCGCAGACCTATTACGCGCCGGTCGAGCGCGGGTTTGAGCGCAAAGTGCGCGAGCGGATCGAGTATTGGGACAAGCTGCGCCAGCAACGCCGCAATGCGTGAGTTCAGGCATTTCCTCGCAATCGACTGGTCGGGCGCCAAGGGGGAGCGCCAGAAGGGCATTGCGCTGGCGCTGGCTGACACAACTGGCGGGCCGCCGACACTGATTCGCCGGGAAAAGCCGTGGAGCCGCGAGGAAGTCCTGCATTTCCTGCGCGACGACCTCCCGCCCGAAACGTTGGTCGGCATGGACCTTGGCATTGCCCTGCCATACGCCGATGCGGGCGCATATTTCCCCGGTTGGGAGGCCAGCCCGCCCGACATGCAGGCTCTGTGGGAACTGGTCGACCGGACTTGTGAGGATGATCCCAACCTGGAATGCGGCAGCTTCCTCGCCCACCCGCAGGCAGCGCGTTATTTCCGGCATGCGGGCGGCGAGGTTGGTGACCTTTTCCACCTCGATAACGCGCCTACCCGTCAAGGGCGCTTTCGCTATGCCGAGTACGCGCAGAAAGCTCACGGCGTGCGGCCCGTAAGCAATTTCAATCTCGTCGGCGCGGCCCAAGTCGGCAAGTCGACGCTTACCGGCATGCGGCTTCTCCACCGCCTGCGCGGCAGCCTGGCCGTGTGGCCAGTTGATCCCCTGCCACCGAGCGGTTCGGTCCTGGTCGAAATCTATAGCTCCATCGCGGCACGCAGCGGCGGAGTCGGCGGCACGCGCAGCAAACTGCGTAATTTCGCAGAGCTTAATCAGGCGCTGGCACAACTAGGCTCGCCACCTGTTGCAGGGACCGGCGCAATCGATGACCATTCCTCCGACGCCTTGCTGACTGCTGCATGGCTTCGCAAGGTCGCCCACGACCCCGCATATTGGAACCCAGTGGACCTCACTCCCGACCTGGCAAGAACAGAGGGCTGGACATTTGGCGTGTTATGAGAGTAGCGGCGGCGCGCAACTCGCAAGGATGCGATGGGCCGACTTAGCTCAGTTGGTAGAGCAGTTGATTTGTAATCATCAGGTCGGGGGTTCGATTCCTCCAGTCGGCACCACTTCCCCTCGCCTGTCAGGCCGCAATCAACCCCGGCCGCGGTACCCCGGCACGCCCTGGTCGGGCACCCAGAGGCCTTCGGGTACAGAGCCGGTCTGCCAGAACACGTCGATAGGGATGCCGCCACGCGGATACCAATAGCCGCCGATGCGCAGCCATTGGGGCTTCATCTCGGCAGCAAGGCGTTGCCCGATGCCGACCGTGACATCCTCGTGAAAGCCGCCATGGTTGCGGAAACTGCCGAGAAACAGCTTGAGGCTCTTGGACTCGACAATCTTTTCGCCCGGGGCATAGTCGATCACCAGATGAGCAAAATCGGGTGCGCCGGTCACCGGGCACAGCGAGGTGAACTCGGGCGCAGCAAAACGCACGAGATAGAGCGCCCCCTCGCGGGGATTGGGCACGTAATCGAGCCGGGCCTCTTCGGGTGAGGCCGGCAACGGGGTCGATTGGCCGAGGAATTGCGGACCTCTGGCGTCAGATGCTGGTGTGTCGCTCATGCCGCGCATCTGCCGCGAACTTGCGAAAAGGGCAAGCTGGCCGTTTGACGCGTGCGATTCAGAGCCTATTCAGCGCCGCCGCCCATTGAGCACACACGTCCGGGGCGCCTGAACACATGAAGACAACGATAATCCTCCTCCCTCTCCTGGCCCTTGGCCTGGTCGCGGCACCCGCCGCGAGCGTCCACGCGCAATCTTCGGGTACGTTCTCGCTACCCCCCAATCCCTCGCCCACGCCGACACCTACGGTGCAGGGGCCGGTCGACGATACCGGTGCCGTGCCCAGAGGTCCGCGGGTGATCCCGACCGCATCGCCGACACCCGCCCCGACTGCGACGTCTTTGCCGACACCAACCCCGACGCCCACACCAACTCAGCGTCCGAGGCCGACGGCCACTTCGACCATTCCCGCGCCGAGCCCTACCAGCGCAGCAC
>SHLU01000009.1 GCA_004282995.1 Sphingomonadaceae bacterium | reverse complement strand
GAGAGGTACCGGCATCATGGTAATGGCTAACGAGAAGGTGTGGGTGGAAGGCAATATCCTGCGCGATAATCCGACTGCGCCCTTCATGGTTGTTGCCTATAATCAGGCATTCGACGACCCGAACTACAATCCCTATGCCCGAGAAGTCGTGATCGCAGAGAACGACGTAGACCGTGGCGGCTACGCGCCCGATCTCGAGGGCGGCGAGGTGCTTGCACAAATGTTCGGCGGCGCGCTTCCGCCGATCCTGTGGGACGGGATCCAGTCCGATTCTTACACGCCTGCCCTGTCGACGACCCATACGATTGCGGCCTGGACCCTTGGTCTTTCAAAGCAGGGCCAGTCGATTGCAGAAGCGCAGCCTGCGCCGGTGGAATTGCCTTCCTATAGCCAGAATTGGGAACTGGGTGACATTGGCGCTCCTACAGCCTTGCTGGCGCGGCTGGAGGGATGAAGCGCGGACTCGCCCTGCTTTGTGCCGCTGGTCTGGCGCTGGCGGGCTCGATTGCTGCGCGTGCAGTTCCAGGTGAGCAGGCCGGGCAGGTAAATTTCGCGGCGGTGCTGGGTGACACCATGCCGCGCACTCTGTCCGAGTACGGCTTTTTCGTAGGCGAGATGCGGCTGCATCGGACCGCAGCGCGGGTCGTGCCCTACCAGCTCAACACTCCGCTTTATTCCGACGGGGCCGAAAAGCTGCGTTTCATCGCATTGCCCCCCGGCGCGCTATTGTCGGCGGATGGCGAGGGGCTGTTGCAGTTCCCGGTCGGCACTGCCTTGATCAAGACTTTTACTTACTCAGAGGGCGAGCAGCAACGCCTGATCGAAACCCGCGTTCTCATGCACCGGGCAGAGGGCTGGGTTGCCCTACCTTACAGGTGGAACGACGCTCAGACCGAGGCACGGTTGGCGGTGGCAGGTGCACGCGTGCCGATGACGGCCCCTTCCGGCGAGACGATCAGTTATCGGATTCCCAACAAGAACCAGTGCAAGGAGTGTCATAGCCTCGATGACGCGGTCGTGCCGATCGGTCCCAAAGCGCGCAATCTATCGGAGCAATGGCTGGGTCGAATGGTCGGCCTGGGATACCTCGATGCCATGCCGCAGGTTTCCCAACGCCTGCCGCTGTGGGACAATCGTGGAGGATATCCCCGCGATCCGCTCGCCCGCGCCTATCTCGATGTGAACTGTGCGCATTGCCACCAGCCGCGCGCGATGGCCTCCAACAGCGGGTTGGACCTGCGGTGGGAGCAGCAAGATGCGGTAAAGCTGGGTGTCGGCAAGCGCCCGGTGGCGGCCGGTCGAGGATCCGGCGGACACGATTTCGATATTGATCCAGGCAATCCTGCCGGCTCGATTCTTGTCTACCGCATGGGCAGTATCGAACCCGGTGTAGCGATGCCCGAACTCGGAAAATCGACAGTCGATGTTGAGGGACTGGCTGTGGTCGAACAGTGGATTGCCGGGATGAAGGGATCATGAAACGCTTCGCCAAGGTTCTCGCGATTGTTGTCGCGCTACTCGCTGTAGCCTTCCTGTTATTGCGCACACCCGACACCGATGCGTCAGAGATGCGCGCCAAATATGGCGGCGAGCCGTCGCAATTCATGACTCTTGCAAACGGCCAGGAAGTGCATTTGCGCGACGAAGGTCCGCGCGATGCTCCGGCCATCATCCTGCTGCATGGGTCCAATGCTGACCTGCACACCTGGCAGCCTTGGGTCGAAACTTTGCGGGAAAATTATCGGGTCATCCGCTTCGATCAGATCGGACACGGGCTGACCGGCGCGGCGATCGATGAAGACTACGCGCAAGAGCGGTATATCGAAGCCATCGACCTTGTCGCCGACCGGCTTGAGGTGGAGCGGTTTGTTCTGGCCGGCAACTCCATGGGCGGCAGCATCGCCATGGGCTACGCCCTTGAAAAGTCGGATCGACTGGTTGGCCTCGTCCTGATTGATGCAGGCGGCGCAGATATCCCGCGCGAAGGCAGCGGAAACCTGGCTTTCAAAATTGCGCGGCTGCCGGGAGTGGGGGCCGCGATGAGCCAGTTGTTGCCCCGTTCGCTGGTCGAGCGCAGTCTGTCGCAAAGCGTGACCAACCGAGACATTGTTACCGATGCAGCGGTCGACCGCTATTGGGAGATGGCGCGCTATCCCGGCAACCGCACGGCAACGCGCGCGCGTTTCAGCAAGAGCTACAAGCCTTTTGTCGCCGCACGCATAGCACTGGTTGACGTGCCCGTGCTGGTGATGTGGGGCGAAAAGGACGCGCTGATCCCCTTTGCGGCGGCCGGTTGGTACATGGATAATTTGCCCAATGCCGAACTGGTTAGCTATCCGGATATCGGCCACCTGCCGATGGAGGAGGCGCCTGGCCAATCCGTGCGCGACCTCCAGAACTGGCTCGTCAAAATCCTGCCTGACCCTGCAGGCGACACCAGCACCGGATAAGCCCAGCGGCTTGCTTGCCACCGCCGTTTGTCGCGCTAGTGTCGCGTCGACGGGGGGCGGGTTTGCAGCTTCGGTGAGGAAAGGGTTTAGCGTGCGGAAATTGGGATTGATCGGTGGCATCAGCTGGATTTCCACTCGCACCTATTACGAGCAAATCAATCGGCTGGTGCAGAAGCGGGAAGGTGCGCGGGCGAGCCCGCCGCTGGTCATCGAATGCCTCGATTTCCGTGATTTCTCACGGCTCGAAACCGACGAGGAATGGAGCCGTGCGACGGCAGTGCTGGTTGAGGCGGCCAAGCGGTTGGAGCAGGCCGGGGCCGGAAATATCCTGATTACAGCTAATGCCATGCACCGCGCCTTCGACGACATCGTGCAAGCGGTATCGATACCCGTCTTGCACATAGCCGACTGCACTGGTGCGCGGATGTCGGAGAAAGCCTCGCAGAAATCCGCGATATTGGGAACGCGGGCGGTAATGACCGAAAGTTTCATGCGTGAGCGGCTGGTCTCGCACGGTGTCGACCTCATGCCGCCCGAGCCAGGGCATGTCGAGCAGCTCGAGCGGCTGATCAGCGAGGAATTGAAGCTCGGCAAGGCGAGCCGTGACGCCGAGCGTTCGCTCAAGTCGATAATTACCTGGTACGAACAGCACGGAGCCAAGTCGATCATTCTTGCCTGCACCGAGTTGGAACTGGTGGTCGATGTCGATGCCAATGTCCTGCCAATCTACGACACGGCGCGCATTCACTGCGAAGGTGCAGTCGATTGGATTTGCGGCGGATAACGGCGAGGTTCCGAATTAGGGCGGGTGACCTGAACCGAGCCCTTTCCGCATGTTGCCCGATTGTTCCCGTTGCCGCGATTCAGGCGTATGCCTACACCAGCCGCGATGTCGCGTTCACCACTCGCTTCCGATCCTGCCCGCAGCCGCGGTCGTGAGTTCGGCCATGCACAAAGCGAAACGCGGGGCCCGCGGAGCGCGTTCCAGCGTGACCGTGACCGGATCATCCACTCGATCGCTTTCCGGCGGCTAAAATCCAAGACACAGGTCTTCGTCGCGCCCGATGGCGATCACTATCGCACACGTCTCACCCACAGTCTCGAAGTGGCGCAGATCGGCCGCGTCATTGCCCGTGCGCTCGGCTTGGATGAGGATCTGACAGAGGCCTTGTGCCTCGCGCACGATATCGGCCACCCGCCATTCGGCCATGCCGGGGAGAAAGCGCTGCACGAAGCCGCCATGCGAAATGGGGGGTTCGACCACAATGCGCAGACGCTGCGCACGTTGATGCGGCTCGAGTGTCCCTATCCCCTGCATGATGGCCTTAATTTAAGCTGGGAGGTGCTCGAAGGCCTCGCCAAGCACAACGGCCCGGTCATCGCTCCGCATCCTGCTTTAGCCGAACTCGACGCGGATTTTTCGCTGGATTTGCCCCAATGGTCTTCGCTCGAAGCCCAGGTGGCTGCGGTGGCGGACGATATTGCCTATGACAATCACGATATCGATGATGGGCTGCGCGCAGGCTTTCTGGCACTCGATGACCTGCTGACAATAGACTGGGTTGCCGGGCAATGGCGCGAAGTCGAAGCCCGATTTCCTGCTGCACCGAGAGAGCGGCTGCTGCGTGAACTGGTGCGCAACCAGATTGGTGTGATGGTCAATGATGTGATCGCTCATACGCAATCGATGACCCGAGACATGGGGGCCAGCGACGATGTTCGCGCTGCTGAAATTATGTCGGCGGGGTTTTCGCCGTCGATGCATGAGCAGGAGCGGGGCCTGAAAGCCTTTATGTACGAGCGGCTCTATTATCACGAGCAACAGGTCGAGGCGGCCGAGAAGGCACGTGACGTCATTTCAAGGCTGTTCGCGGCTTATGACCAAGACCCGGAACTGATGGGCGGACCATGGACCCGCAATTTGCCCTCCGAAGAGCCGTGGCGGACCCGTCATATCGTTGATTATATCGCCGGGATGACCGATCGTTTTGCACTCGAACAGTGTCGACGCATCTACGGCAAGGCGCCTGATGGCTTGTCCAGCGTTTGAACGCATGATGTTCGGCGCAGGCAAACATGGAATTGCGAGCAGTTCCGGTATAGGTCGCCGTTTAGACTATAACTATCGAACTGGCCGTCCATGATGACACCTGTGCGCATCGCCCTTGTCGGAGCGACCGGCCTGATCGGCCAGGAAATTCTGCGGCTGGCCGTGGGAAGGGACGATTTGCGTATCGTGGGCATCGCCCGGCGGGAAGTTCCGCTGCCCCCGGGTGCGCGGATGGAAGTGTTCGTGGCCGAACCGGACAAATGGGGTGATGCGTTGGCGGCAGCGCAGCCCGATGCCCTCATTTGCAGTCTCGGCACCACCATGGCGAAGGCAGGTGGCGACAAGGAAGCGTTCCGGGCTGTCGATCGAGATCTTGTGATTGCCACGGCCGAAGCGGCGCTGGCCTGTGGAGTGCGGCGGATGGTCGCGGTCAGTTCAGCCGGCGCTGAAGCCTACTCCAAGAATTTTTACCTTCAGGTGAAGGGTGAGACCGAAGCCAAGCTGTCCAAGCTCGACTTTTTGCGGCTGGACATCCTGCGACCGGGCCTTCTGCGTGGGCAACGCGATATCGACCGGCGAACCGGAGAGAGATTGGCCATTATGGCCAGCCCCATTACCGACCTGTTCCTGCATGGCCGCATGCGCTCATTCCGCTCGATCCCCGCCAACAAAGTCGCTGCTGGGGCACTGGCACTCGCCATGCGCAAGACGCGGGGGCGCTATGTGCACGATAACGAGGGCATCTATCGCGCAGCAAACACACTGTCGGTTCCCGTGCAGGCGGAATAGGAGCGCGGACAATGTGGATTTCGCTGTTTGATTTCGTCAACATGACCGCAATAGTTGCCTGGGTCATTCTCGCGTTCTTACCGCGCAAACCGCTGTTGCTGTCGATGGTCCTGTATCTCGGCGTCGGGATGCTCTGCGTCATTTACGCTGTCGGCCTGATCGGGATCATGTCCGGGGCGTTCGACCCTGTCGGACCGGTTGATACGGCTGTTGATTTCACAACGCTGGGGGGTGTGCGTTCGATCTTTGCTTCCCAAGGAGGCACGGTCGTGGGCTGGACGCACTATCTGGCGTTCGACCTGTTTGTCGGGCTGTGGATAGCACGCGACGCAGATCAGAAAGGCGTCGGCCGATTGTGGCAGTTGCCGATCCTGGCGGCGACATTCCTCGCCGGTCCGATTGGCTTGGCTGTATGGCTGCTGGGGCGGGAAAAATTTCGTGGCCCACGCACGACCCCGTCGCCGCTTAAATCATTCAGATAACCCGGTCGCCCGCTTCACCAACCGATTCGATATCGCGCCCCAGGCCCTTGACCGTGTTGCAGGCGGTTGTCGTCGTGGCGATTGCAAAAATGCCGAGCGTCAGCAGCACCTTGCGTGTATTCGTGCGAGCCATGTGAACAATCCTTTGTCTGGCAGATAAATACTAAACTGCCTTGGCAGCATCCCGTTCCTGTAGATCGGCCAAACGTTTTAGTCGATGCTCACGCCACGCCACCAGCATTCCGGCAGTGATGATAAGAGGGGCGCCGAACCATAGTGTCGAAGGCGGCACCCGGTCGAAAACCCACCAGCCAAACAAAACCGCCCAGATCAGCGAGGTATAGTCCATCAGCAGAATTGTCGCCGCAGACCCGAACCTGAGCGAGCTGGTCAGGAGCAATTGCGCCGTCGCGCCGCACAGGGCCATTGCCACGATGATGATCCAGGTCAGGGGATCGTGGCCAGTCATCACGAACGGCAAGGCCATTGCGGCGAGCGGAGTTGTCAGGGCGGTGAACCAGAAAATGATGCCGTAGGGCGTCTCGGTAGTGTTTAGATCCTGTATCTGGAATGAAATGAGCGCCACCATGAACGCCGCAATCAGCCCGACCGCTACCCCGATCATATCGACTGCGCCGGCGCTGCCGGGTTGCATGACAATCGCAACACCTGCGAAGCCCAAGGCTACCGCGCTCCAGCGATAGATTCCGATATTCTCGCGGAACAGCACCAGCGCCAGCAGCACCGCAAACATGGGGGTTGTGAAGCTGAGCGTTGTCGCTTCGGCAAGCGGCAAAAGGATCACCGCGCCGTAGACGAAGCCCATGCCTGTAATCCCGTAGATTGCTCTACGGGCATGGGCGCCGAACCGGCGCGTCCGGATCTCGGCAAGTCGGCCCAGTACCGCCATCAGCAATGCAACCGCGACCACGGTAATGGCCTGCCGCCAGAATATCAGCTCAAACAGATGAACGCCGCGGGTCCCGGCCAATTTGACCAGCATCGCCATGGTCGACAGCGTCAGCGCTGTCAGCAGGCGCAGGCCCAGCGCGAACAAGGGGCGGGGCAGGGCAACGGAACCATCCATTCGCGTGCCCCTAGTGCAAGCGTGCAGTGATGCCCATATGGCAGCGCGATGGAATTTCTTGAGCGCGTGATCTTTGCCAGCGATGCCGAGCTGCTCGCCCTTTGGGGCGTCGGATTTCTTATGGTCGCCGGATTTGCAACGATGATGGAACGCCGCCGCATGAAGCGCGCCCGGATTGATCGGGTCGGGTGGGTTCCATGGTTCAGCCTGTTTTTCGTCAGCGTCATCATCGGCGGAGGCCTGCTGGCGCTGGCGCTACCGGGCATGATGCAGGGCTAACGAAGCGGGTGCTAGAGACAGGCTTCCAGGTAGGCCTGGTCAAACCCGAACTGGCGCGCCTTTTCCAGCGTATAGGGTCGCAGGCCGCTGGAGCGGAACTCGCCCAGGATTTTGCCATCCTCGCTCTCGTCCAGATACTCGAATTTGAACAGTTCCTGCGTCACAATCACGTCGCCTTCCATCCCGATCACCTCGGTAACATTGGTGGTGCGGCGTGAACCGTCGCGAAGGCGTTTCACCTGAACGATCAGGTCGACACTTTCCGCGATCTGGCGCGAGATGGCTTCCTTGGGGATCTTGATATCACCCATCAGGATCATGTTTTCCATACGGCCCAGGCATTCGCGCGGACTGTTGGCGTGCAACGTACACATCGAACCATCGTGGCCGGTGTTCATGGCCGCGAGTAGATCGAAACATTCCGCGCCACGAATCTCACCCAGGATGATGCGGTCAGGGCGCATACGCAGGGCGTTCTTCACGAGATCGCCGATGGTGATCGCGCCCTGGCCTTCAAGGTTGGGCGGGCGGGTTTCGAGCGGGAGCCAGTGCGGCTGCTGCAAACGAAGCTCGGCCGCATCCTCGATCGTCAGCACGCGCTCGCCAGGATCAATCATCTTCGACAGGGCGTTGAGCATGGTTGTCTTACCCGAACCGGTACCGCCCGAAATCACGATATTCATCCGGCACGCGCCAGCGATCTTGAGCGCCGTACACATCTTCTCGCTCATCGAGCCAAAGTCTTTGAGCATATCCAGCGTGATCGGTTTCTCGGAGAACTTACGGATCGAGATCGCCGTGCCCTTGAGCGAGAGCGGCGGAACTATGACGTTGACGCGGCTGCCGTCCTTGAGGCGAGCGTCGGCCAGCGGCGTGGTCTGGTCGACACGGCGGCCGACCTGATTGACGATGCGCTGGGCGATCTGGAAAAGATGCTGTTCATCGCGGAACCGGATCGGGGCAATGGTCAGCTTGCCGTTCTTCTCGATATAGGTCTGCTCGGGTCCATTGACCATGATATCGGAAACGTCGGGATCGTTGAGCAATTCCTCGAGCGGGCCGAAACCGAGCAGTTCGTCGATCAGAACCTTTTCGAGCGCGAATTGCTCGCGGCGGTTGAGCGTGACCTTGAGTTCGGCCAGCACTTCCATGATTATCGGCCGGAATTCTTCCGACAGTTCTTCCTTGCTAAGCGTAGCAGCCGCCTCGGGGTCGACGCGTTCGAGCAGGCGGGGAAGAACCTGTTCCTTGATTTTGTGGACGCTGGCCTCGAAGCCACCGACGTCCTGCGCTTCATGGACCGCATTGGCGCGATCCGCGAGCCGGGTCATGGCGTCTTCTTTGTTCGGAGCCGAGGAGGGTGCGGGCGCTTCGCCTGCGTCTCCTTCATCGCCGGGCAAGGGCGGGAATTGATCGCCGCCTGGCGGTGGCGCTTCTTCCGACTTCTTCGCGCTCCCACCCCGCATGGGGCGGGCGACACCGAATGCGGGACGGCTACCGGGTGCCATACCTCTTGGCCCGTTCTTGCGTCCGAATGCACTCATTTCCTGTCCCCCAGGCTCATCACAATTGAATTCGACGGAATGCCTCGCCTGCGAACTGGCAAATCAGGCCTCCCGGGAAATCGTGAATAGGTCGGAAACCTTATTTTTTTCCTAAAGTGGGCCTGTCAAAGCCGATGCATTATCAGCGCCGCGACTGCGCTGCACCGCGCTCTTCCTAGGGCTACGAAAGTAAATATTGCTTAACACCGCATGCTTAATAGCAGCTCGCATGAGCGTATCATTTCCTTCGTCCCGCATAACCGCGAGGACCTTCGGATCGGTCGAAAGCAGAGCGGCGTGGCTCGGCATTGCCCTGGGAGTCGTGATGCCGGTCGTCTCGGCGCTGGCCTATCCGACCTACATGCACCAGATGGAGGTGCCGGCGCTGGAACTATCCAGATTGCTCGAACTGCCGTTCGTCATGTTTGAGTTGGCAATCATCTTCTATGCCTATCGCTGCGGGATGGATCGCAGTTCCATGTGGCAGGCGTTACCTCGTGATATAAAGGTCGCCGTAATTGCCCTGTTGATCGGGGTATTCGCGAGCAGCGCCGTGCTGTCTGCCAAACCGTCCTTCTCGCTTACCATGTCGCTGATCACGGTGGTCCATCTGCTGTTTGCTCTCGCAACCATGCATCTATTGCGCGCTAATTCTGCACGCGACCGGGGCGTATTCCTGCTAATCATGGGCGCCGGACTGGGGATAATGGCCACCTACACTGCTTGGCGTTTCGCCTTCCCGCCGCCAGCCAGCGAGGTGATGGGCGGTGTCATCGAATGGCGCTCGGCAATTCCAGGTTTTATCAGCGTGCGACATTTTGGAGCCTGGACCGGTGCGATTGCTGCGGCATTTGCCATCCGCATCCTGTATTCCCGCCCTGACGCGCCATTGGGATGGGATCACCTGTTCTATTTCCTCGCGGCAACGCTGACAATCTGGTCCGGGACACGCGCAGCGATCCTTGCGATCGTGTTCGCATTTGCGGTTATCATGCTGATCCAGCGCCGGCTTCCAGGCGTGCGCGACATTGGCATAGCGGCAATCCTGACCGGGCTGGGGATGTGCTTCGCCTGGTAGTTCATCCCCGATGACAGCGCCTACTACCTGATCGCCCCTGCCGATTTCGTCAGCGAGGATATCGCCGGAGGGCGCAGTGCGTTGTGGGCGGCAACATTTTCGCGCTGGCTCGATTCCCCGTTACTGGGTTGGGGGTCGGGGTCGACCTTCTGGGAAGTATATACTGGTTGGACGCATACCCAGCCGCATAACGTCTTGCTGCAGTTCCTGATTTCCTGGGGCGTTCTCGGAGCGGCAGGCGGATTGTGGCTGCTTGGTAGGGCAACGATGGCTGCCCACCGTGCCGGTCAGGCCGACCCGCAGCGGCTGGCTCTGCTTGCCATGCTCTACGCGCTGCTGTTCCAAAGCCTTTTCGAAGGCATGCTGCACTATCCTCGATTTATCACCGCGATAATCGTGTTGTTTGCGTTGCTACATACGAGCGCAACAAGGAGCCTGCCACAGCGTACGGCGGATTGACGCTTGCACCGGCGCGGCGAAATTGTATCGCCGCTCTATCTGCCGCACCTGGCAGGAATTTCCCGGAGCCAGACATTGCGCCAGGACGATCGCAGCGGCTTGCTGTTTGCCCTTGCAGGATTCGCGATCCTCTCGCTTGGCGATGCCGTGATCAAGACGATGGCCGGCGCTTGGTCCCCGATCGCTGTTGCTGCCCTGCGCTTTGCCATCGGCGCGGCGGGCCTCTCGATCTTGCTGGCGATACGGGAAGGGAGCGCTGGATTTCGTCCTCGCCGCCCGCTGTTGCAACTCGGGCGCGGCCTGTTTCTCGCAGGCGCAACCTTATGTTTTTTCAGCTCGATATTCGTGATGCCGCTGGCCGAGGCGACCGCGCTGGTGTTTCTTGCGCCGATCCTGACATCTTTGTTGAGCGGGCCAGTGCTGGGCGAGACGGTGCGGCGGGCCACCTGGTTTGCTTCGCTTGCTGCGTTCGCGGGTGTGATCGTGATCTTGCGGCCCAATCTGGCGCAACTCGGCCTAGTGGCTCTGCTGCCGGTGGGTGCGGCCTTGTTCATGGCGATGCTGATGATCGCCAACCGCGCCTCGGCTGGTGATGGCAGCCCGCTGTCGATGCAGGTTTTCATGGCGGCTACGGCGGCGCCCGTATTGGCAGTTGCGGCCTTCATCGGTCGAGCCAGTGGGGCCGAAGCCCTCGACTTCGGGGTGCCAGCGTTCGACGTGGTCCTGCGCTGCGCCATCGTTGCTGTGACGGCGAGCACAGCGCACTGGCTGATCTTTCACGGTACTGCACGCGCCGGAGCATCGACCATTGCACCGATGACATATGTACAATTGTTGGTTGCGAGTACGCTGGGATGGTGGTGGTTCGGTGATAGACCCGATGCAGGGACCTGGATTGGTGCTGCCATCATAATTGCTGCCGGGCTTTATCTGTGGCGCGACGGCCGCTCCCGCGGCGTCGGTGCGGGGAGCTTCCGCTAAGAGGCAAGCTCAGAGGACGGGGAATGTGACGCGATGGGACGTGGCAACACGGGCGCAAATCGTTTAGCGACCCGAACAATTGAAGCATGATCCGCGACAAGGCTCGCGGCTAGACGGGAATAACAGATTATGTGCGGCATTATCGGGATCGTGAGTCAGGCACCGGTTACCGAACGGCTTGTCGATGGCCTCAAACGGATGGAATACCGCGGCTACGACAGCGCCGGTGTCTGCACCATCGATGATGCGGCGCTGGTACGTCGACGCGCTAGTGGCAAGCTGGCCAATCTGACGACCGAACTGGCCGAACATCCCGCTCCGGGCACAATTGGCATCGCCCACACCCGCTGGGCTACGCACGGCGCGCCCACCCAGAGCAACGCCCATCCGCATGCGACACAGGAAGTAGCACTGGTGCACAATGGCATCATCGAGAACTTCAAATCGCTGCGACAGGAACTGCTCGATTCCGGTCGCAAGCTCGAAAGCGAAACCGACAGCGAAGTGGTCGCACATCTGGTCAGCCGCGAGTTTGAGTCCGGAAGTTCGCCCAGCGAGGCGGTGAAGACTGTCCTGCCGCGTCTGCGCGGTGCCTTTGCTCTTGCCATCGCTTTTCGCCAACATCCCGACATGCTGATCGGAGCGCGGCTCGGCTCGCCACTCGTCGTCGGTTACGGCGATGACGAGATGTATCTTGGCTCCGATGCCTTGGCGCTCGCGCCATTGACCCAGCGCATATCCTATCTGGAAGAAGGCGACTGGGTCATCATCACCCGTGACGGTGCAGAGATATATGACAACGAAAACAACAGGGTAGATCGTCCAATCGTAGCATCCGGTGCTTCTGCCGCGGCGATCGAGAAAGGCAACTATCGCCACTTCATGCAAAAGGAGATCTTCGAGCAGCCCACCGTGGTGGCGCAGACCCTCAACTCCTATGTACGGCAGTCCGACGAAAGCGTGGCCCTGCCCCAGATCGATTTCGACCTGACCGCGATCAGGCGCATCACCATCGTCGCTTGCGGCACTTCCTTCTATGCCGGGATGGTTGCCAAATACTGGATCGAGACCTTTGCCCGTGTCCCGGTCGACATCGATGTTGCGAGCGAGTTTCGTTATCGCGATCCGGTGCTCGAAGACCGCGGGCTCGCAATCTTCATTTCGCAGAGCGGGGAAACCGCCGATACGCTCGCTGCGCTGCGCCATTGCAAGGAAAAGGGCCAGACCATCGCCGCGGTGGTCAATGTTCCTACCAGCACAATGGCGCGCGAGGCCGACCTTTTGCTGCCGACACATGCCGGGCCGGAAATCGGCGTGGCCTCGACCAAGGCATTTACCTGCCAGTTGGCGGTCCTCGCGGCCCTGGCAGCCCATCTGGCTGTCAAGAACGGCCACATGAGCCGGGCCGAGGAACAGGAAGTCGTACGTCACCTGATCGAGGCTCCGGCGTGCCTCAATGCCGCGCTCGACCATGATGACGATATTGCCGCCATGGCGCCACTGATCGCACCGGCGCGTGATGTCCTCTATCTGGGCCGCGGACCAGACTTTCCGCTGGCACTGGAAGGTGCACTTAAACTCAAGGAAATCAGTTACATTCACGCCGAAGGCTATGCCAGCGGCGAGATGAAGCACGGTCCCATTGCGCTGATCGACGAGGATGTGCCGGTCATCGTTCTGGCGCCATCGGGACCGCTGTTTGAAAAGACCGTCTCAAATATGCAGGAGGTGCGCGCCCGTGGCGGACAAGTTGTGCTTGTTTCCGACGCAGAAGGCTTGGCCGAGGCAGGCGACGGGTGCCTGGCAACTATCGAAATGCCAAAGGTCCACCCATTGATTGCCCCGCTGGTTTACGCCGTCCCGGTGCAATTGCTGGCTTATCACGTGGCGGTCGTCAAAGGCACCGATGTTGATCAGCCCCGCAATCTGGCCAAGTCGGTGACCGTCGAATAGCGTCCAGCAGACCGCCGATTTGGCGTCCGGCAAAGCGGTTTTGCCAGAGCTCGGGATTGGCCGACACTTTACTTCGGAATAACCTTTGAGGCCTATTGCCGAGGGGGTGAGCAAAGATCGATCCCAGGCCTTGCCGATCCCGGCAGAATTGCCGCTGCTCGCCCTGCTTGGTTTCAAGGATACCGAGGGGGCGGACTGGGCGCGCTTGCGTGCCTTGCAATACGGCCATGTCGGGCGACATATTTATCTCCGTCTTGCAGCGCATATCCTGACCGGCCTGGTTTTTGTGTGGGCAGCTTGGACCATAATTCCGCCTCTGGCTCTTTCAGCCTGGGGCGCAGCGTTACTGGCTGCAGTCTATTCCATTGTTTTGCAGGATCGAAGCCTGCGCAGAATCGAGAGGCATCGCCTCACACGCAAAGACGCGGCCCGCCACAGTACCAGCACCGTGTTCGGTGCCATCATATGGGCGGCGACACTTCCGCTAGGCACAATCTTCGGTTCGCCTCAGGATCTGGTAATGATCTGGGCGGTCGTTTCTGTCGTACCGGCGGGCGCTGCAGTAATGCTTGCTGCAGCACCGCTTGGGGCGATAATCTATCTCGCCCTCATCGGTCTGTCCGCCGTGATTACGCTGTCACTCGCAGGTCATTTTCATCTCGCTGGAGCGGCGATCCTGCTGGTCGGGATCGTGGGTTTCGGCGTAGCCACAAGGGCCCAGGCCTTTTTGCGCGGCGCTGTTGCAGAGGAGGGCATGGCCGAACGCAATGAGGTTGTTTCTCTTCTGCTGCGCGAATTCGAAGAGAACGAGGCTGACTGGCTGTGGCAGGTCGACACCAATCGCAAGATTCGTTCTGCCAGCCCCCGCTTCGCCTTTGCCCTCGGCTGCGAACCCGCTGACGTAGAGGGCAAGCCGTTCCTGCAACTGATTGCCGGGCCGGCCTGGACGACCGGCCAGTTCCCTACGAGCCTGCACGATCTCGCTGAACGGCTGAAAGAGCGTGACAGCTTTTCCAACCTGCTGGTCAAGGTGATGATAAACGATGACTACCGATGGTGGGAGCTGTCAGGCACACCCATGCTGGACGAGCGCGGACGCCATCTTGGGTTCCGCGGGGTCGGCAGCGATGTAACCGAGCAACGCAAATCTTCCGAGAAGATCGCCTACCTTGCGCGCTATGACACGCTGACCGAGTTGCCAAATCGCCTTATGCTCAACGAGTCCCTCGGGGAGGCCATGCGCTATGCCAAGCAGTGGCGTTCGCGCTGCGCTTTCCTGATGCTCGACCTCGATCGCTTCAAGGCTGTCAACGACTCGCTGGGACACCTGGTCGGTGACCGCCTGCTGGCGCAGGTGTCGGCACGCCTCAAGGAAACCCTGACCGAAAACGAGATGGTAGGTCGGCTCGGTGGCGACGAATTCGCTGTGGTAATCCGCGATGCGACCGATTCCGAGCAGGTCGAGCAGGTCGCGCGCAAGATCATCCATCGCCTGTCGCAACCGTATGAAGTTGATCACCATACGCTTTTCGTTGGAGCCAGCGTAGGCTCTGCAATCGCTCCGGGTGACGGTAAGAGCGTGGAAGAACTGATGCGCAACGCAGACCTCGCGCTGTATCGCGCCAAGGATCTGGGTGGCGGCGAACACTGCCGATACGAACCTTCGCTTCACAGATCGGCCGAGGAACGCCGCAAGCTCGAACTTTCGCTGCGCAAGGCGCTTGAGCGGGAAGAAATGACGCTCGCATTCCAGCCGGTTGTCGATGCCAATACCGAAGACATCGTCTCGTTCGAGGCCTTGCTGCGCTGGAACAGCAGCGAGCATGGGTCTGTCAGCCCGGCCAAGTTCGTACCGCTTGCCGAAGACACTCGTCTGATTGTGCCGATCGGTATTTGGGTTCTGGAACAGGCCTGTATCGAGGCGGCCAACTGGCCCAAGCGCACCAAGGTCAATGTAAACGTCTCACCCGAGCAGCTGATCGAACCCGATTTTGCGGCCAGTGTGGTGCGGGCGCTGGCAATGAGCGGCCTCGACGCGAGTCGCCTAGAAATCGAGGTGACAGAGAGCATCTTCCTGCGCGATGCCGATGTCGCGCGCGTTGCTCTCGAAGAGGTCATGGCGCTTGGCTGCCAGGTCGCACTCGACGATTTCGGAACCGGCTATTCCTCGCTTGGCTACCTGCGCAAGCTGCAGTTCTCGACCATCAAGGTCGACCGCAGTTTCGTGCAGGGTGCAGCGCAGGGAAGCAAGGAAAGCATCGCCATCATTCGTGCTGTGATCGCAATGGCCGATAGTCTTGAAATGACGACCACCGCGGAAGGTGTCGAAGATGCCGAGGAAGCGGAACTGATCCGCAAACTGGGCTGTACCAAGATCCAGGGTTATTATTTCGGCCGCCCAATGCCCGGCAAAGACGCTCGAGCCTTATTCGCTCGCCGCGATCGATTGACTGCCTGAGCGATCAGCAATCAGGCAGTTGCGAGCCGTTCCAGCGCCGCCTTGAACAGAGCGAGACCGTCGGTTCCGCCATGGGCTGGATCGACTGCCCGTTCGGGGTGCGGCATCATGCCGAGCACATTGCCCGATGCATTGAGTATCCCTGCGATATTGCGCTGCGAACCATTGGCATTGGCGAGATAGCGGAAAGCTACGCGACCATCGCCTTCTAGCCGGTCCAGGGTCTGCTCATCGGCAAAATAATTGCCGTCATGATGCGCGACCGGAATGTGGATGGTTTGCCCCGCAGTGTAGCCTGCCGTGAAAAGCGATCCGGTTTCGACGACTTCGAGCGGTACGGTGCGACAGATGAAGGTCTGGCGCGCATTGCGCATCAATGCGCCGGGCAGCAATCCGCTCTCGGTCAGGATCTGGAAGCCGTTGCACACGCCCAGCACGGGAACCCCGCGCTTCGCTTCGGCGATTACGGCGCGCATGATCGGGCTGTTGGCCGCCATCGCGCCCGAGCGCAGGTAATCGCCGTAGGAAAATCCGCCGGGCAGGGCGATAAAATCCAGGTTGGCCGGCAATTCGCTATCGCCGTGCCAAACGCGGACTGGAGCTACGCCACTGGCGCGTTCGAGCGCGACCGCCATGTCGCGATCGCAATTCGAGCCGGGGAAGGTGATTACAGCCAGTTTCATGGCGCGTCAGTCCGCCTTTTCGATCCGGTAGTTCTCGATCACCGTGTTGGCGAGCAGTGTCTCGCACATACGTTCGAGAGCTTCGTCGCTGGTGCCGTCGGCGACCTCGAGCTCGACCAGGCGACCGATCCGAACGTCCTCCACCCCGTCAAAACCCAATCCTTCAAGTGCGTGATGGACAGCACGCCCCTGCGGATCGAGCACGCCTGGCTTGAGGCTAACGTGGATGCGGACTTTCATGTCGAGACTCCGTTACTGCCTACTTGGGCAGGCAATTGGGTGTGCCTATAGCGATCCGGCGTCAGGTCGCAATCCCGCTCAAAGCGCCGATCCACGTCGAATATCGTGCCATTCGAGCGACACCTCCGCGAGATTCGCCATGCTACACCGGAAAATAGGGGGCCAAGCCGCTTTGCGATATCGCTTCATTAACCAAAAACCGCCAGAGAGCGACCTCGGGGTTTTTACTCGGCCTAAACCACAATCCGCGAGGATATCATGACCGCCAGTCGCAAAATTCGTTCCATATTCGTCTCCGCGAGCGTTGCTGCAATCGCATGCGCCAGCCCAGCCATCGCGCAGGACACTAACGAGAGCACCGCTGAAACGCAGGGCACCGGACTAGGCACCATCATCGTCACCGCCAACCGGCGTGAGGAGAACTTGCAGGACGTGGCAATTTCGGCGGCGACGCTGCAGGAAGATCGCGTGCAGTCGCTGTTCGCATCGGGTGCGGACAATACCGCCCTATCGGGACAGGTCCCCGGCCTATTCGTGGAAAGCTCCAATGGTCGCGCCGCACCGCGCTTCTATATCCGCGGGCTCGGCAATACCGATTTCGATCTCGCCGCATCGCAACCGGTGTCGGTGATCATGGACGAAATCGTGCTCGAGAACGTGACGCTGAAAAGCTTCCCGATCTTCGACGTCGAACGGATTGAAGTGCTGCGCGGGCCGCAGGGCACTCTGTTCGGCCGCAATACGCCGGCTGGCATCGTGAAGATCGATACCAAGAAGCCGACTTTCGATACGAACGCGCAAGCCTCTCTCAGTGTCGGCACGCTGGGCACGGTCGCGCTCGATTTCGGAATTGGCGGCGGGATTGCCCAGGATATTGTCGCAGTGCGACTCTCGGGCCTTTATCAGCGCCGCAGTGACTGGGTCGACAATGATTTCACTGGCGAAGACGATGCGCTTGGTGGGTTCGAGGACCTGGCATTGCGTGGCCAGGTTCTGATCGAACCGACCGAACGACTTTCGTTCCTGGTAAACGCGCAATATCGTGACCTCGATGGCACCTCGACGCTGTTCCGGGCCAACATTCTTGGGCCGGGCAACAACAAGCTTAACCAGAATTACGACCGCGACACGGTGTTCTATGACGCTGGTGGCGGCAATGAAGCGCGTTACGAAACCTTCGGGATTTCGGGCACGATGACCTATGAGGCCGATGTCGCGACGCTAACTTCGATCACCTCGTTCTATGACAGTGAAGGCTCAAGCCGCGGCGATATCGACGGCGGTTTCGGAGCCTCCTTTGCGCCTCCGTTTGGCCCCGGGTTCATTCCGTTCCCGGCCGATACGCAGGATTCTATCGACCTTACCCAGACCACCCACGAAGTGCGGCTGGCCTCCAATTCCGATGGACCATTTACCTGGCAGGTCGGTGCGTATGGCTTCTGGAGCGATTTCACCGTCACGACGGTCGGTTTCACCTTCCCGCCACCAGTGACGGTGCGTCATCGCAACGATGCTTGGGCCGCGTTTGGACAGGTCACTGGCCAGCTAAGCGAAACTGTCCGCGTGACTGGCGGCCTGCGCTATACCGAGGACGACAAGCGCTTCATCGTCGTTTCGGGGTCGACTCCGCAGCCGCGTGGTGTCGAGGATGAACGCCTGACCTGGGACTTGAGCGCTTTCCTCGATGTCTCTGAAGAAGCGAGCGTCTACGCGCGCGTCGCCAGCGGATTCCGCGCCCCAACCATCCAGGGACGAGATGTTGCGTTTTTCTCTCCGCCATCGATCGCGATGTCGGAGAAGATCATGTCCTACGAGGCAGGCTTCAAATCGCAAATGGCGGACAACCGCATTCGGCTGAACGGCGCGGTGTTCTATTACACCGTCGACGATCCGCAGTTCACCGCAGTGGGAGGCGGGGGTAACCTCGTCCAACTCGTCAATGCGAAAAAGGGCACGGGCCTCGGCTTCGAGATCGACAGCGCTTTCCAGCCGACGGAATATCTCACCTTCACCGCCGGGTTCGCTTGGAACGATACCGAGATCAAGGATGATACGCTGGCCGTGGGTATCTGTGCGCAGTGCAATGTGATCGATCCGCTGGTCATGATCGGCGGAAACACACGCGCATTGGTGGATGGTAATCCTTTTCCCAATGCTCCTGAAATCACCGCCGACATCACCGCCGAACTGACTATTCCGGTGGGCGTGGATCACCGGATATTCCTGTTCACCGACTGGCAGTATCAGGGTGCTACCAACTTCTTCCTCTACGAGAGCCAGGAGTTCAACGCAGACAACCAGATCGAAGGAGGCCTGCAGATCGGCTACGGCCACATCGATGGTGACTGGGAACTGGCTTTGTTCGCCCGCAATATCACCAACGAGCACAATGTGCGCGGCGGGATTGATTTCAACAATAACACCGCTTTCGTCAACGATCCGCGGATCATCGGCATCTCGGCGCGCGTCAACTACTAGACGCAGAAGCTGTTGGTTCGACAGGGAGGGGGCATTCCGCAGGGAGTGTCCCCTCTCTTCTTGCAGAGCCTTGTGGACCACTCGGTAGAAGCCGGCAGACGAGCGCAGCCTGGCCAGTTAGGGTAGTGCAATGGCGACAATCGACCTGGTTTATAATCCGGTGGCCGGCAGCTTCAGCGAAAAACGGCTCGCTGAGCTGATACGCGCCCTTGGACACCACGGGTTTGACGTAATGCCGCTGCCCACCACCTCCGAAGGCGCAGTGATTTCGGGCAAAGCTGATTTGGTCTGCGTATTCGGTGGAGACGGGACCTTGCGCGACACGGTCCAGGCGCTGGGGCCTAGCGCCGGCGCGGTGCCAATCTGCATTGCCCGCTCCGGGACGGTCAATCTGGTGGCGCGCGAACTGGGATATCCGGCGCAGCCGGACGAATTCGCAGCCCGGCTGGCCAAGGCATGGGCGCGCGGGCCAGAGGGATGGGTGCACTCTCCGCTCTACAAGTTGGGCGATATGCCGATTGTCTCTTGCCTCAGCATCGGACCGGACAGCACGGCGGTTGCCGAAGTCTCCGGCACTCTCAAGCGTCGGATCGGGCGCGCGGCCTATGCCGTCGCTCTTCTGCGCTTGTTGCGAAACTGGCCGCGCAACACGATGCACATCACAGGAATTCTGACAGACGGCGAGCCGTTTGCCTGCGAAGCCGAGGCGGCAATCGTATCGCATGCGGCGCTTTATGCCGGACCGTTCCGGCTCAGCCCGCGTGCAGCGCTGGCCGTTGATTCAATCGAACTGGTAACATTGCGTCGCTCGGGAAGGGTGGGGATGCTGGTGTTCATCCTGGCCGCAATCTTGCGATTGCCGCTCGACCGGTTCGGATTCGCCGAAATCCGCAGCGCACGGCGGGTAGCATTTGATCGTTGTATCACCCCGGTCCAGGTGGATGGCGATCATATGCCCGATTGCGCTTACGCCATCGAGCCGAGCGGAATGACGCTGCAATATGTGGTCTGAGGGCGCAGACGGTTTGGGATTCAGGCCTTGGGCTTGCTCGGCGCGCCGCGCAGGCGGCTGCGATGAGCGCTCATGTCGAACACCTCGCCCGGACCGCCATTGCCGCCATCTTCCTCGAGCAACCCGAGCCGCCGTGCGACTTCCTGATAGGCTTCGCTTTCGCCTCCCAGATCGCGGCGGAAACGATCCTTGTCGAGCTTCTCGCCCGATTTCATGTCCCACAGGCGGCATCCGTCGGGGCTGATCTCGTCGGCCAGGATCACCCGGCTGTAATCGCCGTCGTAAATGCGCCCGAACTCGAGTTTGAAATCAACCAGGCGGATATCGATCGCAGCAAACATGCCGGCCATGAAATCGTTGATGCGGATCGCCATGCTGGCGATGTCCTGCATTTCCTCGGGGCTGGCCCAGTTGAAGCAGGCAATGTGCTCCTCGGCGATCAGCGGATCACCAAGCGCATCGTCCTTGTAGTAATATTCGATCAGCGTGTGCGGCAGCGGGTCGCCTTCGGTGAGGCCGAGTCGCTTGCAGATCGAACCGGCTGCGACATTGCGCACGACGACTTCGATGGGCACGATCTCGACCTGGCGAACCAGCTGTTCGCGCATGTTGAGCCGGCGGATGAAATGGGTCGGGATGCCGATGTGGCCCAACCGCGTGAACACGTGTTCGCTGATGCGATTGTTGATCACGCCCTTGCCGCTGATCGTGCCTTTTTTCTCGGCATTAAAGGCGGTCGCATCGTCCTTGAAATACTGGATGATGGTGCCCGGTTCAGGCCCTTCGTAAAGGATTTTGGCCTTGCCTTCGTAAATCTGGCGGCGACGCGACATGGCGGAATTGTCCTTCAGGTGAAAATGCTTGCCCCGACTGCGCGAAGCCAGGAGCTTCGCCCTGCCGGGGCGATAATTGCGTCTTTATCGGGGAACGTGGGCGATAGCAATTGCCCCGCGAAGGCGCCGTGACTAGCGAGAGGTCTATGGGTCCATATTTCTATCGTCATTCCGGATGCCTGGTGCAATCCGAACTCGAGATGCCCGAATGGCACGGATTCGCGGTCGAGGGCTGCGCGTCCGCCGAGGCTGACATAATCATTCGTATCGACAGCGCGATCGAGCCTACTGACTCACCGGACCACGAGCCCGTGGTGGATGGGAACAGCCTCCGCTTCTCGGTTCCCGATGTCGGCACCTGGCGTATCAGCAATGGCTCGCAAATCGCCATTAACCCTGTAGCGGGCCGGGATTGCATAGAAGTGCGTCTTTTTACGCTGGGCAGCGCATGGGGCGCGCTTGGCTACCAGCGCGGCTGGCCGATGCTTCACGGAAGTGCGGTTCTCGGACCGACGGGGGCCGTGCTTTTCTGTGGCCCCCAGGAGGCCGGCAAGTCAACCATGGCAGCGGCGATGTCGGAACGCGGTGCGCCACTCGTTGGCGACGACCTCAGCCGGGCAGAGCCGGGACGGGTCGACCGACCAGCGCGGCTCTATCCGTCAAGCACCCGCCACAAGCTCTGGCGCGAAGCCATCGACCAATTGGGTTTCGGCCAACGTGAGCGCGTGCAGGATTACTTTCGGGCCGAGAAATATCACCTCGAATCCGCCTTCCACGTACCCACCGACCTGTCGGTGCCGCTGGTCGGGATCTATGCGCTGAGCTTTGGCGACCGGCTGGAGATCGAGCCTCTATCAGGGGCCGAAGCGGCCAAGACCGTTTTGAGTGAAACTATTTATCGGCCGTACTTTCTCGAAGCGATGGGTCTGCTGACCGAGCAGGCCGTCCATGCCGCCCGCATTGCTGCCAGCGTCCCTGTTTTTCGCCTGAAACGCCCACGCGACCTGACGCAGGTCGACGCGGTGTGTGCGCGTTTGCGGGAACACCTGCTCGAAACGGCTTAGTCAGGGAGTGGTGCCTCGGGGCGGGATCGAACCACCGACACTACGATTTTCAGTCGTATGCTCTACCAACTGAGCTACCGAGGCATTCTCGTTCGTGGGTCGGGCCTTGAGCCGCTTAGGGCAGGCCGGACCGGCGAATGAGTGCGGGCCTATGGCGAAGCCTTATCCGCTTGGCAAGGGGGAATTAGTCCTCGCGGACAATCTCGTCTGGTGAGGCTGGTCGGCCCGGAACCGAATAGCCGTCATTGAACCACCGTGCCAGATCGCGGTCCTTGCAACGAGGCGAGCAGAAGGGGGCAAATTCGTCCGCGCGCGGCTTTTTGCAGATTGGGCAAAGGCGGTTTTTCGTCATCGCGGGACCGCCTGCGCGAATCCGCTTTCGAGCGCAAGTGCAGGGTCCGTTTCGAACCGGATTTCGCGGCCTGTCCGAGCCGCCAGGGCATCGAGCCATGACGGGCGGATATTTGCCCTTGCGGCCGGGTGCAACGACAGCTGTATCGCACCGGGTTCAGAGATTCTCGATGCCTGGTGCAAAACGATGCGGGCCGCCATTTCGGCCCGAGCATTGGCAAAGCGGTGCAGCAGGGAGGGACCTTCCAGCCGGGCAACGATCTGTACGAAGCCAAAGCCGTTCATGCTCGTTCGCTCGTGCGGCCAGTCCACAAGTGCTTCGGCGAGTGCGTCGTCTACTGCGCGCCGATCTGCCTTCGCCGCCAATGTCGGAAAGTCGATCCCGATCGAACCGCCGATGTCGAAAAGGCGAACCCAGCGGGCTATTTGCGGCACTGCCGCCAGCGCCAGTTCGCGGGGTGACATTGCCCCGTCGATATCGATCAGCGTCATCGCCGGGGTTGGCGAAAAATGCAGTGTTCCCCCGGCGAAATCGACCGTGTTGCTGGCAGCCGAGTGTAATATCTCGGACCAAAGATCGTCGCGCGGATCGCGGATCGGCAGGGCGGTGAAGATGCTCTGGCCGGGTTCTTCGCTTGGATAGTTGGCCTGAACGACCCGTCCCTGCGCGAGCTTGGTACGCGCAAATTCGTGCATCGCGGCCCTGAAAATTTCAATGCTGATTTCCTGGCCTTCCGTAACACCGGATGGAATTCGGTCGATCAGGATTTCATTGCCTTGCGTATCGACAGCCACACCGCGGCTGGCCCCGGTCTTCTTGTGTGTGAGCCGGGCAGTTACCCTCATCCCAGAAGCAAGTTCACCATGCGGAATGAAGCGGGCGGCCAAAACTTCGTCGCGGTCGAGCAACAGGCCGCGTGTCTCGGTCACGGTATGCTCGGCGAACCAGTCAGCCAATTTTCAGTCCGGCTGCCTTCAAAAGGCTTCGCGCCTCGTACAGCGGCAGTCCAACCACCCCGGTATAGCTGCCTTGCATCCAGTCGATCAGGCCGGCAGCCTGCCCCTGGATCGCGTAACCTGCAGCCTTGCCGATCCCTTCTCCAGAAGCCGCATAATCGGCGATTTCCTCGGCTGAGAGACGTTTGAACCGCACCTGTGAGGGCACCACTCGTGCGCGCAGGCTTCCGTCGCGGTCGATCACGGCCAGCGCCGCGAACACCTTGTGGCGGCGACCCGACAGGATTCTGAGGAAACGCGCCACCTCGGCGGCATCGTCCGCTTGAGGAAATATGCGGCGTCCGGCGGCAACAGTGGTATCACCTGCCAGCACGACTTCGTTGGTACCCCGGTCCACCGCACGAGCCTTTTCCACCGCCATTCGCTCTGCGTAGACGCGCGGCAATTCGCCATCGCGTGGAGATTCGTCGATCTCCGGTGGCTGAATCCGGCTTGGAATCACGCCAATCTGCGCCAGCAAATCGCGCCGGCGAGGACTGGAACTGGCCAGAACAAGATCGGGGACGGATTTCGGCGTGGTTGAGGCGCTCGACACCGGGGATTACTGGGGGCCGGGGCCGCCGCGACCGGGCATGAAGCGGTAGGTGATGCGCGCCTTGGTCAGATCGTACGGCGTCAGTTCGCACAGCACTTCGTCGCCAACGAGAACACGGATGCGGTTCTTGCGCATCTTGCCAGCCGTGTGGCCCAGAACTTCATGGCCATTTTCGAGCTCGACCCGGAACATCGCGTTGGGCAGCAGCTCCACCACCTTGCCGCGCATTTCGAGCAGTTCTTCTTTCGCCATGTAAGTGTGTAGTCCGTTTAATTGGTTTAGAGTGGCGCGCCCTTTACCCTTAGGCGCGGCAAAAGGGAACCCCATGACGCATGGCCCGCCATACCGGCCAAACTGCCCGGAAATTCGTTTTGCGACAAACCGATACCTTCGCCCGTATTGCGAATGATGGCGGGGTTCGACAAGAGCAGCGCGGGCGGAAGGGAAACTGAAGGATTTTTTAATTGTGCGTCGTTTTCCTACGCTTCCATTGTTGGCATTAGCACTGACAAGCCCCGCATTCGCAGCCGCCGACGAGAGCCAGTCGCAGGATGACCCTGAAATTGGATCGTCTGGATTGTCGATTGATGGCGAGATCGTGGTTACCGCGGCTCGCCTGCCCGGCCAGCTTGATGTCCCGCAAACTCCGGTGCTGGAACTGGATGAGGCCGATATTGCAGCCTATGGTGCCGGCTCGATTTCTGACCTGGTAGCGCAGCTCGAACCCGCCAGCGGATCGGCCCGCGGACGCGGAGGCGGGGGCCGACCGGTATTTCTGATCAATGGCATCCGTGTTTCCAGTTTCAGGGAGTTCTTCAGTTATCCGCCCGAGGCTTTGCGCAAGGTCGAAGTCCTGCCGGAAGAAGTCGCACAGCGGTGCGGCTTTCCGCCTGATCGGCGGGTCATCAACTTCATTCTCAAGGATGATTTCTCCAGCCGCGAGGTCGAACTTGAGTTCGAGCAGCCTTGGGACGGAGGGTATTTTCGCACCTAACAGGAATTCACCCTGCTCAAGTTGGCGAGCGGCGGTCGACTCAATTTCAATGTCGAGCGCAGTACCCGCAGTATTCTGACCGAGGACGAACGTGGCATTGTCCAGGCCGAAGGAAGCCGGCCCGATGTCACCGGCGATCCTGACCCG